>NZ_JAUBRK010000014.1:112933-132060 GCF_036701825.1 Microcoleus sp. MOSTC5
GTTGGAGTTGTGGTGGGAGTTGGAGTTGGAGTCGGAGTTGGAGTTGTGGTGGGAGTTGGAGTTGGAGTCGGAGTTGGCGTGGGAGTTGGAGTTGGAGTCGGAGTTGGAGTCGGAGTTGGCGTGGGAGTTGGAGTTGGCGTTGGAGTCGGAGTTGGCGTGGCAATGTTAACAGTAAAACTGCCTAAATTGCTAGCTACAACTTGATTGCCAAAAGTATCTTTTACTTGATTAGTTTGTAAATTAACCGCGTAACTGCCATTATCTGTATCATCCCAACTTCCACCAGGCGGAGTCAGTGAATAAGTAGCGATGCGAGGTGTACCGTTACTGTTAGTATCGACACTGACAAATGCAGCCGTAATTGTACCACCTGACCAATTTATTACAATGTCAGAACTATCTAAACTGCTAACATCAACTCCACTACTATCACTGAAAGTAACTGTCAATATCTGACTTGTACCACCCGCTGTAGTAATGTTAGAAATTGCACCCAAGCTAGCAGTAGGTGCGGTGATATTCGCAGTGCGGGTAAGTTGAGCTGCGGCGGTATTGTTATTACTCGCAATATCCGTAGCTGTTGCCTCCGGTACATCAACTGTGACAGCGCCATCAGCATTCGGTGTGACTGTAAAATTATAAGTCGTACCGCTACCTGTAAAGCCGCTAACCGTACCGTTAGTAACATTAATGCCACTATTACTAAATCCTGTCACATTTTCACTGAAAGTTGCTGTGACTAAGAATGGTGCATTTATTGTTGTGGGTGATGCGGATGTTAAGGCAACTGTTGGCGGTGTAATATCAGCAGTACGAGTTAGTTGAGTGGCAGCGGTATTGTTATTACTGGCAGTATCAGTAGCTTTAGCCTCCGGTACATCAACTGTGACAGCGCCATCAGCAGTGGGAGTGACATCAAAGGTGTAGGTTTTGGCATCAACTGTGACAAAGTTACTGACAGTCGCATTGGCGACGGTAATATCAGTATTATCAAACCCGATGACATTTTCACTGAAGGTAGCAGTAACGCTAAATAAACCGTTGACTGTGGTTGCTGATGTTGATGTTAAGGAAACTGTGGGTGCAGTAGTATCAATAACTATGGCTTTACTACCGCCGAGGGAGTTGACTGAGGCTAAGGCGGGGAGGGTTAAGAAAGCGTCAAAGGCTGTACCAGCGGTTTCTTTAATTGTGCCGCCGTTGAGGGTGAGGGCATTTGTGGCGAGGTATTGTAAGTCGGCAGAGGTGTCTCCTGCTTGCACCACATAGTTAAAGGTGAGGGCTGTAGAGCCGCTACCAGAGGCGTAGTTGGCAAACTGGTCAGTTGTACCTGTTTCTAGTTGCAGTCGGGGTGTGCCGGTGACGGTGACAGCAGTATCGAAGGTGGCAGTGATATTGATGGTAGAACCTACACCGTAGCTGCCGTCAGCAGTGGTGGCGCTGACAGCAGTAACTTTGGGGGTAGTGTTGAGCAGGATGGAGGCAGTGTTGCTGCTAAAATTCGCCGTTGCTAAATCAGGTTTGCCATCACTGTTGATGTCGCCGATGCTGACGGAGGAGAGGCCAGTGCCAGTTGTGAAGTCTACTTTGGTGGCGAAAGTGGGGGTGGCGGCTCCTGTTGTAGTAGTGCTGATTAGGATGGAGGCGCTGTTGCTGTTCGCCGTTGCTAAGTCAGGTTTCCCGTCACCGTTGATGTCGCCGATGCTGACGGAGGAGAGGTTAGTGCCAGTAGGGAAGTCAACTTTGGTGGCGAAAGTGGGGGTGGCGGCGTTGGTGGGGGTGGTGTTGAGCAGGATGGAGGCGGTGTCGCTGAGAAAGTTCGCCGTTGCTAAGTCAGGTTTCCCGTCCCCGTTGATGTCGCCGATGCTGACGGATTGGGGGCTAGGGCCAGTAGGGAAGTCAACTTTGGTGGCGAAAGTGGGGGTGGTGGCGTTGGTGGGGGTGGTGTTGAGCAGGATGGAGGCGGTGTTGCCGTTGTAGTTCGCCACAGCTAAGTCAGGTTTCCCGTCGCCGTTGAAGTCGCCGATGCTGACGGATTTGGGGCTAGTGCCAGTAGGGAAGTCAACTTTGGTGGCGAAAGTGGGGGTGGTGGCGTTGGTGGCAGTGGTGTTGAGCAGGATGGAGGCGGTGCTGCTGTTGTAGTTCACCGTTGCTAAGTCAGGTTTGCCGTCGCCGTTGAAGTCGCCGATGCTGACGGAGTAGGGGGCATTGCCAGTAGGTAAGTCTACTTTGGGGGCGAAAGTGGGGGTGGTGGCGTTGGTGGGGGTGGTGTTGAGCAGGATGGAGGCGGTGTTGCTGCCCCGGTTCGTCACAGCTAAGTCTGGTTTCCCGTCGCCGTTGATGTCGCCGATGCTGACGGATTTGGGGAGATTGCCAGTTGTGAAGTCAACTTTGGTGGCGAAGGTGGGGGTGGTGGCGTTGGTGGCGGTGGTGTTGAGCAGGATGGAGGCGGTGTTGCTGTTGAAGTTCGCCACAGCTAAGTCTGGTTTCCCGTCGCCGTTGATGTCGCCGATGCTGACGGATTGGGGGCCAGTGCCAGTTGTGAAGTCTACTTTGGTGGCGAAGCCTAGTATGCCGCCGTAGGTTTTGAGGGTGTTAGCGTTAAATGGTATTGGTGTTTCAATCAGGCCTGTTTGTACTTCCAGTTCCCAGTCTCCCCCTAGTTCGGCATTGCCGGTGGGGTTGGCGGAGGCGGCGATGTTGGCACCAGTTAATTCACTCAGGCGTTGGAGGAATTGGTTAGGTTTTATAGCCTTAACACCAGTCGGTTTAATACCAGTCCCGTCGGAGGTTAAAACCCCCGTCTGATAGCGAAAGTCCTCGATCGAGGACTGAATAAATAAATTGTCTTGATTGTCTTCAGTCGGTTTCAACCGACTTAAGCTATGAGACAGGGGTTTTAACCCCTGGCGGATGTGGGGAATGTGGGGGATGTGGGAGATGTCGGGGCTGTCAATTTTCACCGATACATCAGCGGCAACATTACAGCCATAAAGGAGAACATCTGCACCGTTTGTTAATGCTTTGCGCCACTGTTGGAGTTGAGGGGCGAAACTTTCTAGGTTGCTGCTATTGAGTGTATTTGCACCGAGATGTACTGCACCTGGACTACCGTGAGAGATGATGTGGATTGCTTCTATATTTTGTTCAATTGCTAACCTTTCGGTAATTTGCTCAATGCCATCCCGCGTTTCATCTAGGATAATTACTTCAGCATTTGGAGAAACGTCGCTAATTAAACTTTGGTAATCTTCAACATTTGAGTCAATACAAACTAGAATTGAAATATTTTTTTGCTGTATCATTTGCAGCCTCTTTACTTTTTAAGCTTTATATGTATCAATTCAATAAGACTTATGCAATCACTAGCATCTAATTGCGAGTCATGCCTAAAGTCGTGGCGATTGCTTCGCTTCGCTCGCAATGACTTGTTATTATTTATGCACTTACTACTATGTCATTACGAACAAAGGAATTTCCTGTCATTGCGAGGTAGGAAGCAATCGAAATCACATTTATACCTTACCAAGGACTCCCAATCATCGTGAAGGCAGACCAATAATAAGGATGGGAGAGATTTTCATTAGTCAGTTTAGCTAATTCTGGTGGCAATTCTAACTCCTTATTTAAGTTAGACAAAATTAAACGGCCATTTTCAATGCGAACTTGACCTTTGAGCATGGCGATTTGAGCCTGCCGCAAAGCTTCAGCTTTAATAGGCGCGACTTTTAACCGATCGTAAAATTCAGCCATTAACCCTAAAGTACCTTCATCGCTGACGTTCCAAAGACTCGCCAAAACTGACTTCACCCCCGCTTGCACAGCTAACCCCGCAAAACCTAATTCGGTGTCATTATCACCCACAGCAGTTTTGCAAGCGCTCAACACTAATAGCTCAACTTTAGGCGGCTGATTCCACCCTAGTTGGCGCACGCGATCGAGTGTTAACCTGCTATCTGATAACTGAATGTAAGAATTGCTCGGTGATCCTGGCTGAAAGTATCCGTGAGTGGCGAGGTGAATAATCCGATAGGGTCTGTCTTGGCGCTGTGACCTAAGATTGTTGAGAGTAAAGGTTTGGTTGAGGAAGGATTCGCCTTTCCATTCGGAGGCAATAGCGTTAAGTTCTGCGGGCACTGCTGGCAAGGGTTGGTTATTAGTAAATTGTGAGGCTCCCATTGCTAAAACTTCAGCATTTTTAACACTTGCATAGCTAGTATCGGTTAAGTTGACGCTGGGAATGAGTCCGATGCTGTACTTTTCTACTAGAAATTGGGAACCGTCATGGAGGGCGGCTAAGGGGAGCAATCGCAACCCTGCATCCATACTAAAAAGTAGCGTATCGATGCCCTCAGCTTTCAAATCAGCTTCCAAGGGAGCAATTATCCACTGGTAAAGTTGTTGGGATGCTGGCAAATATCTCTGAGTATTTAGATTTCTGGGATTAAGGAGTTCATCCCTCAAATTGGCGACGACTTGCATCAAAGCTTTGCGCCGGGCGGCGGGGATGGCTTTATGAATTGGGATGCCGCTAGGGGGGACTACGATCAGGTCTAATTGTTCAGGGCGGGCTAAGGCGTAGATAATGGCTGGTTTTTTACCAGTTTGGCTAGCGATGATTCTAGTTCTTTGTTGTATGGCCGTAAAAGATTGCAAATCCCGCCTGATTTCCTGGTTAATGTATGACCCCACTTGTTCGCTATAGAAGATATCGATAAAGAAAGTGGCTTGTGGGATATCGCCTCTATCGATTAGCCGTGTGATATCGCTGGGGCTAACTCTACTTAGAGGCGATGCCGTTTGGACAATTTCGCTTACCCAATCGGATCTGTAGTTAAAAAGAGATTCAATTCTATTAATGCTATTCAGATTGTCAGATTGTGCGATCGCATTGGTAATTGAAATATCGGGTAATGTCGTTTGTTCTGATATTGGAGATGGCGCGGGTTCCGGTGTTGGTGGTGGTGTTGGAGATGGTGTTGGAGATGGTGTTGGTGGTGGTGTTGGTGGTGGTGTTGGTGGTGGTGTCGGTTCCGGCGTTGGTTGTGGGGTTGGAGATGGTGTCGGTTCCGGCGTTGGTTGTGGTGTTGGTTGTGGTGTCGGTTGTGGTGTCGGTTGTGGGGTTGGAGATAGTGTCGGTTGCGGTGTTGGAGATGGGGTTGGTTGTGGTGTTGGAGATGGTGTCGGTTGTGGTGTTGGAGATGGTGTCGGTTGCGGTGTTGGAGATGGGGTTGGTTGTGGTGTTGGAGATGGCGTTGGTTCCGGCGTTGGCGATGGTGTCGGTTGTGGGGTGGGCGATGGTGTCGGTTCCGGCGTTGGCGATGGTGTCGGTTGCGGTGTTGGAGATGGCGCGGAAGTAACGATCGCAATATTGCCCTGAGTGTAAGTGCTAGGCGGCACTGGCACCGCGAACTGTGGCGAAATTGTCTCGGAACCTGATGTAATGGCTCCCGCTGTCCCATTCGTTGTCGCATCGCCGACAATAAAAGGTGTAGTAGTGCTCCCCGCGTGGCGAATAGTAATCGGGCCGCCACCTGTGCCATTATTAGCGCTGGAAATGCTCGCATTTACACCGTTACTATCTGTAAAAGTGCCGCTGACTGTGAGAAGATTGCCAGCCGTGAGGTCAATACTGCCGCCAGTAGACTGAAGAGTGCCTGTAACGGCGATGTCGCTAGCAGCATTGAGAGTAATATTACCGCCAGAAGTGGCGATCGCATCCAGCGCAATGTCCCCTCCCGACTCCAAAATCACAGGCCCGCCTGCTGTCGAAATTGCTCCGACTCCGATGCTATTGCCCGAAGCAACACCCGGTGAAGCAAAAAATGTCTCCCCTTCGGTGACATTCGGCGGCAGATTCGCAGCATTCGCCAAAGTCGAAACGCCCGATCGCAGAATTAAAGCTGCACTACCTGAAAGCACCGCCGCATCTGGATCGGCGGAACCTGACAAAGTAGTATCTGGCCCAGTGATACTAATATCTCCCGCCGCGATCGCCCCTTTTGCTTCTACCTTAAGTGAGGTTCCAGTATAATCCCCAAATCTCACATCTCCCTCGGAGCTAATAATCGGGTCGAACAAACTCACAAACCTGCCGCGATCGCCAGACAATGTGAGAATAGAAACATTACCGCGCGCAGCGAAGTGAGCATCACCGGAAACAGTGCCATTGCTCAATAATGTGATATCCCCTGCGGATTGGAATCCAGGGTTAGGGTAATTTAGGGCGAAGATATCAATATTTTGATTACCTTGTATTGTAAGATTGCCGCCTGAGATCGCCCTGAAAGCGTTATTTCCATCCCTCACCCGTACCGTATCTCCTGCCAACAGATATAAATTGTTCTCCGTAAGTAGCTGGCTTTCTACCAAAGTGAGATTACGTGTTGCCGAGAGTGTAGCATTCTGACTATTAACAGTAGAACTAGCGATCGCCACATCTCCGCTTTCCACCCTCAAACCCGCCGTCAAAACCACTTCTCCTGCACCGTTAACGGAGATACCAGTAGCAGAGTTCCCACCTGCACCGGCAAGTAATTGCGGAAGAGACAAAGGCAGAGACAATTGCCCATTATGTGCCAAAAATCCCCCGTCAACAACCCCTATTTCTAAACTTAATAAATGTCCTTCTTGACTAAGCCGTATAGCATTCTCACCGGGAACAGCAGCGACAATAATATTACCTTGGGGAGCCTTGAGGGAACCCGTGCTGACGACAGTACCGCCAATTAAAGTTATACTTTGTCCAGGCGAGACTGCTAAATTACCTGCATTGATGATACTTCCCGGTTGGCTGAGATTAAAGTAAAAAGTGTTTGGACTTCCTATGAAGGTACTGTAATCGTTCGCTCCTGCAACATTAAACAAACCGGAATCAAAACCGATGTTAGTAGCAGTAGTACCCGTAAAAGCAGCCGGAAGATTCAAGCTAGCATTAGGACCAAAGATAATACCAGAAGGATTTATTAAAAACAGGTTTGAATTGCCGCCACTTACTTGAATCAAACCATTAATAATAGAAGGATTGCCGCCTACTACCCGGCCCAGAATGTTGCGAATAGCCGGATTAGAGATGAAATTAGCAATTTGCCCTTCGCTAAGCCCAAACTGTTGAAAACTGTGGAAAAGATTCGCTCCATCTCTAGAAGTTTTGCCACCTGTAATATTCAAGCGATCGCCGCTTGGCGTGACAGTAGTGCCAGTTCCATCGGGTGCGGGAACAATGGGTTGTCCTTGTACCACCGCTGTACTCAAAATAGTGGCTGCGATCGCTAGCATTGCAGCACTATGTATAGGAAAGAAGGCTAGTTTCATTAACTTTTAGCTGGCAGAGCACGTATCTGACAATTATAAGTTTAAAGTATTTGCTGCTCAGTGCGGTCAACTGCGGCGTAGACTTAGCGATTAAGAACGTCGTCACCATCAGGGCGGTTGCTATACCTGAAACCCACATTCTTCACCCTCAACAGTCACGATCGGTTTTTAATTATTTTTAGCTAGCAATAAAGCTATAATTTATAGTTTTATACCTTACATTGACTGATAAAAAACGTTTTAAAGTCATAATTTATTATTTTAAAAATAGAGTTTTATGTGTAATTATGGTGTGTAAAACCCCAGCCTGCGTAATGTGCGCTGGAAATCAAAGCAAAAGTGCGATCGACTGTTGATGCACCCTACAAACTAGGCGATCGAAATCGGGGCTACCACAAAGTATTTGCAGGCTATTACCCAAAAAACTCAACATTTGTTAACAAACCTTATTTTTGCTTTTGTAACGCGCTATGCTCTAGACAAAGCTGGTGCCTTTTGACTTAGCGTTAATTTTTAGCGAAAAAATCAATATGCTCTCGATTCCAGGCATTACGGTTGTGACACTTCTCTATGAAAGCGCCAACTCTCTAGTTTACCGGGCTATTCGGGAGGCAGATAGCCAGCCGATTATCCTCAAACTTCTCAAAGAAAGCTACCCCACACCTCAAGAATTGCTGCGCTACCGCACCGAATACCGCATCACCCAAGAGTTGAAAGAGGCGGGAGTCGTGCGAGTCTATGACTTGCAAAAATACCAAAACAGCCTCGTGATGTTTGTGGAGGACTTTGGCGGCGAATCCTTGACAATTTGGATGCAGCAGCGAAAGTTTACTCTGGAGGAATTTTTGCAAATTGCGATCGCCACCACTGAAATTTTAGGGCAAATTCACAGCGCCAACATCATCCACAAAGATATTAACCCTTCTAATATTGTTTACAATCCGGAAACAGAACAATTAAAAATTATTGACTTTGGCATTTCCACTCCACTAAGCCGAGAAACACCGATACTGAAAAACCCCGGCGTTCTTGAAGGAACTCTCGCTTATATCTCGCCTGAACAAACTGGCAGGATGAATCGCACTCTGGATTACCGCACTGACTTTTACTCGCTTGGCGTCACTTTCTATAAATTACTCACAGGAAAACTGCCTTTTGAGACAGAGGACGCTTTAGAATTGGTTCACTGCCATATTGCCAGACAGCCAGTACCCACGCACGAAATTGAGCCAGTAATTCCCCTAATTGTGTCTCAAATTGTCAGCAAACTAATGGCAAAAAATGCCGAAAATCGCTATCAAACGGCATTAGGGTTAAAGCATGATTTAGAAACTTGTCTGGTTCAATTACAAGAAACCAATAACATTCAGACGTTTGCGTTAGGAACGCAGGATATTACAGATCGTTTCATAATTCCCGAAAAGTTATACGGCAGGGAAACTGAAGTTTTTAATCTATTAGCTGCCTTTGAACGAGTCAGTACAGGTAGCGCCGAAATGATGCTAGTCGCTGGCTTATCGGGCATTGGTAAAACCGCAGTAGTGAACGAAGTCCACAAGCCGATCGCCAGACAGCGGGGCTATTTTATCAAAGGCAAATACGATCAATTTGGGCGAAATATTCCCTTCAGTGCATTTGTGCAAGCATTTCGGGAATTAATGGGACAATTGTTATCAGAAAGTGACGCTCAGTTACACAGATGGAAAACCCTAATTCTCACAGCAGTAGGCGATAGCGGGCAAGTCTTGATTGACGTAATTCCTGAGTTAGAACGCATCATTGGCGCTCAAAGTTCTGCGCTAGAACTGTCGGGCAGTGCAGCACAAAATCGCTTCAATCTGCTGATGCAGAAATTTGTGCAAGTATTTACCACCGCCGAGCATCCCTTAGTGATGTTTTTGGATGATTTGCAGTGGGCGGATTCGGCATCTTTGAAGTTATTACAACTGTTGATGGAGGATAGGGGGCATCTCTTAGTATTGGGTGCTTATCGGGATAATGAAGTCTCCCCTGTTCATCCGTTTATGTTAACGGTGGATGAGATTGTTAAGTCTGGGGCAGTGGTGAATACTATTACGCTGGAACCGTTGAGCCAAAGAGATCTGAATCAGTTGGTAGCAGATACGCTGATTTGTAATTTATCCTTGGCCGGCGCCTTAACAGAATTGGTTTATGAAAAAACTCAAGGAAATCCTTTTTTCTCGACTCAATTCCTCAAGGCTTTGTATGAAGACGGTCAAATTATTTTTGACGTAAATTTACGGCATTGGCAGTGCGATATTGCTCGAGCTAGACTTACCCATGCCTCGGATGTGGTGGAGTTTATGGCGGTGCAATTGCAGAAGTTGCCCACAGAAACTCAGGATGTTCTCAAACTTGCCGCCTGCATTGGGGCGCAGTTTGATTTAGAGACATTGGCAATAGTCAACGAAGAATTACCCCAACCAACCGCATCAGCGCTGTGGGAAGCCTTGCAAGAAGGGCTTATTTTACTGATTGCAGAAGGCTATGATTTAATTCAAAGAGATGCTCAATTCCCTCATGGGCCTGTGGCTAATCCAATTTATAAGTTCCTGCACGATCGCGTCCAGCAAGCAGCTTATTCCCTAATACCCGAAAACCAAAAACAAGCCACTCATCTCAAAATTGGACAGTTATTCCTACACAAATATTCGGACATAGAAAGAGAGGAAAAACTATTTGATATTGTCGGCCATTTGAATTTAGGGCAAGAATTAATCAGCCAGCCAAGCGAGCGGGAAGCCTTAGCACAACTTAACTTAGAAGCCGGACGCAAGGCAAGAAATTCTACCGCATACGCTGCGGCCAATATCTATCTGCAAACAGGAATCGATCTCTTGAGGGCTAACTGCTGGCAAAGTCAGTATGAGTTGACCCTGAATCTCTATATTGCTGCTGCCGAAGCCGCCTATTTGAATGCTGACCTTGAAGGCATGGAACAAATGGCAGAACTGGTGTTGCAAGAAGCTAAGACGATTTTAGACAAAATTAAAACTTACGAAATTTTAATCGCCGCCCAGACAGCCCAAGGCAAGATGTTGGAGGCGATCGCAGTCGGTAGAGAGGCCCTGCAACTATTGGGAATCGATCTCCCCACCGAACCTGACGGAGCCTTGATTGGCAAAGCGCTACAAACCCTGAACAGCCAGCTCCACGAGAAACAGATTGATGAACTGGCGGATCTGCCTTTGATGACAAATCCCCAGACTCAAGCAGCTATGCAACTGTTAAGAATGTTACCGGCACCAATTTTCATGGGAATGCCCGGTTTGCTGCCCCTGCTTAGCTCGACGATGGTGAGTTTATCGCTCTCCTTTGGGAATGCACCCGCATCAAGCGTGGGGTATGCAATTCACGGTATGGTGTTGTGTGGTTTTTTGGGAGAGGTAGAAACAGGCTATGGCTTTGGTCGATTGGCACTAAGCTTGCTGGAGAGGTTCACTTCACGGGAATTCAATTCCATCATTCTGATGATGTTTGGGGCTTTTATGCAGCATCATCAGGAAGCTATGAGAGCCGCGATATTAACCCTGAAAGATGGCTATACGGTTGGGATGGAAATTGGCGATTTGGGTTACGCTGGCTACAGCATAATCAATTACTTTCACGCCAAATTTTTGGGTGGGGTAGAACTAGAGACTTGGGAACCCGAACTAGCAGATTACAGGGCTGACATGGCGCAGTTGAAACAATATTCTGCTCAGATTTTTTTGGATATGAAACTGCAGACGGTGCAGAATTTGAGGCAAGCCGATATTCTGTCGGATTGCTTAATCGGAACTGCCTACGATGAAACGGTGATGATTCCTAAGCACCATCAGGACAATGAACTCACCGCGATCGCTGATGTATACATCTCCAAACTGCTGCTTGCCTATTTATCGGGCAATTATCCGGCTGCCTTAAACCATATTTGCCAAGCCAAGCCGTATTTGATGGCATTATCGGGATTGATTTTTGTTGCCGCTTTCCATTTTTATGCAGCCCTAACATACTTGGCACTCTTACCCACACAGCCAGAAACAGAGCAAGCTGAAATTATTACTCAGGCGGAAGCGCATCAAACGACTCTGCAACAGTGGGCGCAAAATGCTCCGATGAATCATCTACATAAGTGGTATTTGGTTGAGGCCGAAAAACATCGAGTTTTGGGCAATAAAGCTGAGGCGATTGAAATGTACGATCGCGCCATTGCTGGAGCTAAAGAAAATCAATTTCTCAACGAAGAAGCCCTTGCCAACGAACTAGCAGCAAAATTTTATTTAGAATGGGGTAAAGAAAAATTCGCCCAACTCTACATGATTGAGGCATATTATTGTTATGTTCAATGGGGAGCCACGGCTAAGGTAACAGATTTAGAAACGCGATATCCCCAGTTATTAATATCAATTCAACCGGGAAATAAAAATACTAAAAATACCGCAACAGTGACGACCACTGGTTCGGGTAATAACTTAGATATCACCACAGTGATGAAGGCTTCTCAGGCAATTTCTGGAGAAATTGTGCTGGATAAATTACTGTCTAGCTTGATGAAAATTTTGATTGAAAGTGCAGGGGCGCAAAGAGGCTATCTAATTTTATCAAGCCAGGGAAAGCTATTAATTGAAGCTCTGAGCGAAGCCTCGCATGATAGTGCGATAGCGGCAATAAATTCCCAACAAGTCACCGTATTGCAGTCAATTCTAGTTGAAGATTGTCAGGAACTTTCCGAAGCAATTGTTAATTATGTAGCTCGTACTCAAGAAAGCGTGGTACTGGATGACGCTGTTCGAGAGGGACAATTTACCAACGACCCCTACATCCAAAAAAATCAGCCCAAATCAATTCTCTGCGTGCCGCTAATTAACCAAGCTCAAATTGTCAGTATTGTTTATCTAGAAAACAATCTGACAGCAGGAGCTTTTACGCCAGAAAGAGTGGAACTCTTAAAAGTGTTATCTGGACAAGCAGCTATCTCGATTCAAAATTCTCAACTTTATACACAAGTCCGCGAAAGTGAAAACCGGCTCGCTCAATTTTTAGAAGCAATCCCAGTCGGGGTGTCAGTGCTGGATGCTTCTGGCAAACCTTACTATAATAATCGCGCTGCTATCCAATTATTAGGTAAAGGAGTTCTTCCTGCAGTCACCAGCAGCGAGCAAATATCCGAGGTTTATCAAATCTATCAAGCGGGAACAGAGCAGGAATATCCCTCTGCAGAATTGCCGACTGCGCGGGCGTTGCAAGGGGAAAGCGCTACTGCTGAGGATATGGAAATCCACCAGGGCGACAAGATTATTCCGATCGAGGCTTGGGGTACTCCCATCTATGATGAAAAGGACAACATTTCTTATGCAATTGTAGCCTTTCAAGATATCACGGAGCGTAAAAAAGCCGAAACAGAGCGCATTAGATTTACCGATGAATTGTTCCAACTCAACAAAGCTTACGAGCGCTTCGTCCCCAATCAGTTCCTCCAGTTTTTAGAGAAATCAAGCATTATTGATGTCGAATTAGGCGATCAGGTGCAGTTGGAAATGTCGGTGTTGTTTTCCGACATTCGCGACTTCACCACGCTTTCGGAAAGCATGACGCCGGAGGATAATTTCAGATTTATCAATTCCTATCTTTCTCGCATGGAACCCGTCATTAATGAAAATAACGGGTTTATTGATAAATATATTGGCGATGCGATTATGGCGCTGTTTAGCGGCGAGGCGGATAATGCGGTGAAAGCCGGAATTGCTATGCTGCACCGTCTCGTTGAATACAATCAAAATCGCGCTAATTTTGGCTGTGCGCCGATTCTGATTGGGATTGGCATCAATACTGGAACTTTGATGCTGGGAACGGTGGGCGGTCAAAATCGCATGGACGGGACGGTAATCAGCGATGCGGTGAATTTAGCTTCTCGGGTGGAAAGTTTGACGAAAAATTATGGGGTGTCGCTATTAATTACCCACGAAACTTACTCGCGTTTAGAAAATCCATCCGACTACGCAATCCGCACTCTCGATACGGTAAAAGTCAAGGGAAAATCTGAATTAGTAACAGTTTATGAGGTGTTTGATGCCGATCCGCCAGAAATCAAAGCGGGCAAGTTAGCTACGTTGGAATTGTTTGCAGAAGCTAGGGCAATTTACTGGGAAGGGAAGTTTGCTGAAGCCGCGCGGCTGTTTTCCGAGTGTTGGCGTCAGAATCAGGGCGATCGCGTTGCTAAAATTTATTGGGAACGCTGTCAGTCTGCAGGTGAGTCGCACCAAAATTAAAGACCGGCCACACAATTTAGATTAATTGGAACAGTCCCAAACTCGATCGCTACATTGCTGGAGGAGGAGCTCGTTTTCATTTTTCTGACTTGGCGGTCAACAATACTTTGTGGCAAGTCAAATTCGTTGACCGTGCACAGGGGAATCGCCCCACCGCGATATTGCTGAGCATAATTGTCTGCGGCTGTTGTTGAGCCTGGGAATTGACGGATTTCACGAGTGGTATTGGGGCGACGGTTGGGTGCAGTCTCGGTTGGAGGGAGTGTCGCTGCTAGCGCTGAATTTGGGACAAATGGCGAGTTTGTTGCGGCTGCGAGAGTTTTTGGCGGGGAAGCAGAAAGGTTCAGACTGATGTGAAGCCCGATCGCACTTATTGTCTCTCAAAGTCTCCTTCTTCACGTTTACCGATTTTGCCTGTTAAGGTGTAGTGCATCGCCTTAAGTTTTACCTCATCTTTACTTCCTAACTTTTTCAATTTCCTTAACTAACTCGAAGCTAAATTTGCCCAAACTATTGACCTAACTTTGGCAACATATATATTAATAATTCGTAAATAGCTAGGTCGGGAGGAATACAAATTTCTACAATAATAATTATATCTGAAGATAGACGGATTCTAAATTAAACACAGCTATCCTCATAACTAGCATAAAATAAAATACTTAAAAATTGCTTATAATAAATTAATTAATATAAGGAGTTTTTAAGTATAGCTTAAAATAAAAAAAAGGAAATTTATGGTACTGAGTATTATTGTTCACGGTGGAGCAAAAACCATCACAGAAGACAAGGTTGCAGCCAACAATGCAGGCTGTACCGCAGCAGCAGAAGCGGGTTGGGCAGTGCTCGCAAGGGGGGGTACCGCAGCAGAAGCTGTTGAGGCAGCTATCCGGGTTCTGGAAGCTGACCAGACATTTAACGCAGGCTTTGGATCGGTTCTCAACAGTAAGGGAGAAGTAGAGCTAGACGCAGCGATGATGGAAGGCGGTTCATTAGCTTGGGGAGCGCTCGCAAATGTTCAAGGCGTGTGCCATCCCATCTCCGTGGCGCGAAAGATTATGGATAAAAAACCCATGTTCTTAGTAGCGGATCACGCAGAACATTTTGCGGCAGAAAGTGGAGCCGAAATGTGTACAAAAAAAGACTTAATCGCGGATGAGCAACAGGAAGAGTGGGAGGAGGAAAAAGAAGTTATTGACCGCCCCAATACCGTTGGTTGTGTAGCTTTGGATAGTAGTGGCACCTTAGTTGCCGGTACCTCAACAGGCGGCACTATGAATAAGCCGGCCGGTCGCGTCGGCGACAGCGCCATTATCGGCTCAGGCTTGTTTGCTGACAGTCAACAGGGCGCTTGCTCGACCACAGGCGATGGCGAGTCGATTATACCCGTAGTTCTGGCTAAGACGGCGATCGACATACTAGCGTCCGGCAAGCACCCAGACGAAGCAGCGCAGATGGCAATTGAGACTCTGGCATCTAAGGTGGCAGGAGAAGCTGGGTGCGTCATCATAGACCCTCAAGGGCGGGTTGGCTGGGCGCATAATTCAACGGACATGGCTTGTGCTTACAGAACGTCAGAAATGGACAAGGTGGCTGTGTTTACTAAGAAAAAACAACTCGTCCATCGCTGAAATTATTGAGGTTGCTTTCTCTCTAGTTGGAAGGAGTTAAAATTCCGCAACTAATATCTTGTTTTCTAGGTATTAAGTAGCTGGACATAGATAAACACTTTTTCAATTTGTAGGGCGGGCATTGCCCACCCTACTTTTAATTATGTCGAGCTACTTAGTGGCCGGGAAAACAGTTCAATTCAAACTCGACTTGGAGGTTTCTTATGAACTCAACATACGATTTTCCTTACTTTCAGGGTAATTCTCTTTCCGATTTGTTTGCTCCAGACATCACAGATGCACGTTATGCGTTCATCCTAAATTACCCTGCAACTGCGAGTTGGGCTGCTTACCCCAACAGGAAAAAATACTTTATTCAAGACGGCAGCAGTGAAGCCACCAAAACTTCTTTCGACAAGATTGGTCAGAAGGAACCTTGGAAAAATCTAGCTGTGTTAGGCGATGCCATCCCAGGGATTGTGATTAATTCGCCGCCGAACTCGCTGATTGACTATTGGCGGGAGCATTTTGGCTTCAGCTACAGCAGTATGGAGATGATAGACTGCTCAACTTATCTCGATGATCTCAGCGTAAGCGATCGCTTTGACAAACTCCTGACTCTATTTCCCTTCGACAATCTCAAACCCGAAAAACACGCCGTCCATCCCGACATCCACTACCACTTGCTCAGCAAAGCAACGCTAGCAGAATTAGGCGTGCAATGTCCAAAATACCAAACCTACAATCTGCACGAAGTCAATCTCGAAAGCATTCAGTTACCAGAGCAATTTCCCTACTTGATTAAAACATCCCACGGGCTTTCTGGAGAAGGCACTTATATTATCAAAAGCGCCAGCGATCTGAACTACTGCTTGCAGGAAGTGAGGAAATATCTCGATATTAAGTTGGTGGATACGATTATTGTCTCGGAATTTGTCAAGAATGAAGTGCAGAACTACTGCGTGCAGTTCTATGTAAGCAAAACGGGAAATATCACGCTTATCGGCACTACCAGCCAACTTGTCACCCCAGAGGGCAGCTATTTAGGGGGACTAATTCACTACCGCGAAACCGACATGAGTAGGTTTTTTGAGATGATTGCCGCTATTGGTAAATATGCTCACCAACAGGGTTATTTCGGCGTTATTGGCTTCGACGTGCTGGAAGACTCAGAGGGACAGTTGTATGCCATTGATGCCAATTTCCGAGTTAATGGCTCGACTCCGCTTTGCGTGCAGCGCCATACCTTACTGGGGCTGGGAAAGGAGGTGGCTAAATATTCCAGTGACTGGCGAATGGATGGGACTTTGGAATCCATTCTTGTCACGCTGAAACCCGAACTCGATCGCAAAGACTTGATAATCTTGTCAGCTTTAGAGAAGGTTAAATACGGGAAAATCTACACGGAAATTTACGGGATAGTTGCTGGTGAGGATATGAAGGAAATGCAGCACATCGAGCAGAATTTGCACAGTAAGGGATTGCAGCAATTGGGTTGATATCTACTCTACCGATTGCAGCGTTTGGGGTGGTGGTGGCGATCGAATTTATTAAATTTTTAAGTGCTTTGGAACAGAGATAGACGTTGATGTGCGATCGAACCTTTTGCAGCATTTTCAGCCCAGAGAGCCATTTTTAAGTTTGCTTGGGGGAGGGATAATGGTTGTGCAGTCATTTTTTTCCTATGGGAAAGCTATAATAGTGCCTCTTAAAGATGATTGTGACTATAAAAGCTAAGTCTTGTCAATTGGAAGAAAGTCCAAAGTATTGGGAAGCCAAAAACCATGTCACTCACATAAACCCAAGTAACTTATACTGAAGCTCAGACCAATCTCGATGAACTGTGCGAACAAGTCATAAGCGATCGCGATGCCATCATCACCCGCTCTGACGGCGAAAATGTAGCCTTAATTGCCACTGACGAATTGGCAAGCTTAATAGAGACAGTATATCTGCTGCGATCGCGTGTTGATTACTTATGAAGCATTTGGTCTTATTTTTTATCTAGTAATCAGCTTACCTTGATTTCTTGCTGCCGTAACTACTTTGCGGTTAGCCGTAAAAACTTTGATACCAGGAACAGTCACATAATCACCATCATCAGTAATTACTTGAACTACCCCTGCTTTATCCATTGCTTCGAGAATTAGCAGATCGTAGCCATCTAAAATTTGAGTTTGAAATCTAGTTAAAGATGCGTTAGTCGTAGTTTCATCAATATTTACATCAGCCGATCCAGCCATAGATATTACCTGACCCCAAGCGGCTATAACTTCAGCTACTACGTTAGCTCTCTCTGTTGGCTCGTTATGGCGATATTCTTTTGGTTGTAATCTAGTCGAAAAAATTGCTCGTTCCGCTTGTTCAATATTATGTGCTAACTCTGCCAAAGAAAGCCCACAATATAAAAGCGATCCTTGAGCAGAAATAATTTTTGTTAAATAAGCAGGATAATCCTTTATTTGATAGGGAAGAGCAGAGGTACTGGCTTGAGTGTAAGTCAGCCAGTACCAGACATTAGTATCTACCAGAAAAATGTCATCTTTTTGAGGTGTGTCAAACTGGATATTAACTACCTCAGCCTTGACTGCATATTGGACTGCCATTATACATTTCCCACCTGTTGGCTGACAATTTCATTGATTGCGTTGCGGGTTGCATCATCTGTTGCGTAGTAGCGTTTTGAGTTTTTAATCACCTGTTTGAGGATCTGATTGCCTACGGCGTTGAGATGAGAAAATGCTAGTAGACGGTTTAAAGTATCTGGAGAGATATCCCTAAGTAGCTGTCCAATAGCAAAATTGAAAAAGGGAGATGCAAAAATCTCTACACCATCAAAATCAAGTTCCACAGCGTGCTCTGCCCGTAGTTCGGGGTATGTCAACTCATACACCTTCATACCGTCATCGGGTGTCATGCAAGTTTTCCCAATCAAAGTGCCAATCTTGTAAGATTTCATATTTCAGAAGTTCCCTCAGAAAAGTGGGGCGTCGCCGTCGGTGTCAGAAGCCAGCACATAAATGGCTTCATCACATTGGAGAGTAATGTTAACCAGTGTCCCTCCGAAAAAGGTTGGGCGATTTTGGTAAGTTTCCTCATCTTTGTTAATCAGGACATACCCATTGTGACTGAAAAACTCCAACTTTCCTCCATTCATCTTTACAAATCTTTTCAGATAGTCAAGTCCAACGCCCCCAGTTACATTACCGCGTCTGGTGGTATTTCCGGCTTCAAATGCCCATTTTAGGGCTTCGTCTGCTGGTAAATCAGGGAGATTTTGGAATAGGCGGACATTTTTGGGAATCCCAACACCGAAGTCAACCACAGTGAGTTTAAGTTCCTTTTTTTTAGGGTAGTGCTGTCCACAGCTAAAGACTCCGATTTCTGTTTGTCCATGCTCAAAGGCGTTAGCGTAGATCTCCCAAACGGTTCCTACGATGACGTTTTGCAATTTTTGACTTATATCAACCCAGTCTCGTCCTAGCCATTTTTCTGCTAGGTAGTCAACCAAGCCATCTTTATCTTGTTTTTTATCTTCTCGATAAGGGATAGAATTACCCTGCCAAGATTCTTTATTCTCACAAAAAACATACATGAATCCGTTTTGTTCAAGATTCATTTTTATGTTCTTATGAATACTATCCCAATTAATGTTTGATTTTATCGTGCGGGATTGAATGATACGAATCAATCCTCCCAGAAAAGCTACGGCATTTTGTCTGAGAAAAAAACATTTAGAAAAGTCAATAATTACTTCTGAGCAATCCTCATTTAGTTGCTCCAAAAGCTGAAACAGATTGTCAAAATCGTTCAGATCATCATTGATTGTAGGGATGTTAAGAGTCACGCTCATAATTAGACCTCTTGCAAAATAATTTTATGATATAATGAAAAGTTTTGCTGAGAGTTGATTGAATCCCAACTCCTAACT
>NZ_JAUBRK010000015.1:0-34194 GCF_036701825.1 Microcoleus sp. MOSTC5
TTCGTGTCCTCTTTGCCCTTGTAAGACTTCTATAAGCCTTGTACAGTCAGCTTTTCGCTTATTTTCAGCAAGCCCTATCTACTTCGTTTGTGTAGCCCCGGTTTCAACCGCCGAGTTTTATCTACTTATTTTTTTGCTGAGTCTTCGCTTGTTCGATCGCAATTTCCCTCACTGCTTGGAAAGAACTCAAATTCGATGAACCTTCAATCGCCTTCACCGCCAAATCTTGAACCTGTTTCAAAGCAGAATCCAGTTGTTTCGACAAGCTAGCAATCCGCTCATCTTGATTTTGAATTGTCTGCAACATCCCTTGAATTTGCAGTTCATAATTTTGCTTTTGCCCTTCGATATCTTTAGCAGACAAATCCGCCTTAACTTTAGCTTGATAATTGCCAATATTGCGGCCGTTATCTTTCCCGTTCTTGATATTAGCTTCCAGTTCTTTCGGGAAAGCTTCTACCTTAGCTTTAACCTCAGCATAAAGTTTTTCTCGTTCCGAAATAGATTTTTCGCGTTCCGCCCACTGTTTCTCCTGTTCCTGCTTAAATTCTTCAATTTCTTTGTACAGCGTTTGCTGGCGCTGTTCGTATTCTTCGATGTCCAGATTTCGCTGAAGATTCAAGTCGTAATCATACAACTCTTCATCCCGCTCGCGAGCTTTTTGGTGATTCTCATTGCGTTCTTTAACGGCCAACTTTTGGAGTTCCTGCTCTTTTTCCCAAGCTTGCCGGCGTTCCAACAATTCCTGTTCAACAGTTTCGCGCTGTTCGCTGAGTTCGCCAGCAAAAGTTTTCGCGCTTTCTTCGTACTGTTGAATTAAAGTGTCCAGCGTATCTTCTGCAACATCTTCTAAACTGTGTAACTCTTGCAGTTGTTGAATTTCCTCGCCCACAGTGCGCCGCAATTCTTCGACTTTAGCAGCTTCCGAAGTTAATTTTTCAGACAACTCGCTGACAGCGCCACCAAAGCCAAATTGCAGCAAAATCAAATTGTCGATTGTGGACTGCATTTTTTGTGGATTTTCAGTTAAAGCCATTGGTTTTGGTGCCTCCACAATAGGTTTTTCTGGGGCTGGTTTTTGCTTTTGGGAAGCGTTTAGCTGTTGGATTTGCGATTCTAACAGCGCTTTTTCTTGCGCTGCTTCCTTGTACGCTTCTAAAATTTCAGCCTTGGTGCTTTTGTCGCTAACTCTTTTGTTCATGACTTTTCATTCCTTAATAGTTGGGAAAATTTCTGTCATTTTTTCGTAAGGTGTGTATTGCACACCTTACTGGGTTTTAAGCTTTGCTGGCAAAAGCTTTGATTGCCAAATCTTGCGCTTGCTTCATCGTGGCTTGCAGTTGCGCGGAAATTTCGGCGATTTGTTCGGTTTGTCGCCCAATTGTCTGCTGTAGAGATTGCACTTTCAATTCATATCCCTGCTTGCTTCCTTCCCATTCTTTTTCCGCTAAATCTGCCTTGACTTTAGCTTCGCGGGAAACTTCTTGAATTGCTTCTTCTTTGGCTTTGACATAAGCCTGTTTGAGTTCTTCTTCAAATCCGGCGGCTTTTCTTTGATTCTCTTCAAACTCCGCTTGATTGTCGCTGAGGACTTTTTCCCGTTCCACCCAATTTTTTTCTTTTTCGCGGGTAGATTCTTGCAAATGCCGTTCTAGTTTGCGCTTCGTTTCTTCGTATTCGTCGGTTTCGATTTTGCGGCTGCGCTGTAATTCGTATTGGTAATCGGCTGTTTCTTCCTGACTGTCTTTAGTTATGAGTGCAGTTTCTTCTTGAATTGCTGCATCAAATTCTTGCTGTTCTTTTTCCCAAACCTTGCGCTTTTGGGTCGTGTCTTTTTCGATAATTTCGCGTTGGTTGGCGCTGTTTTGTTCGAGCAGGGTCAATTTTTCTCGGTGCTCTTGAGTTAAAATGTGGAGGGCGTCTGCTACAACTCTGATTTGCTGCAACTCTTGCAATTGTGCGGCTTCAATTTCGATCGCGCGTTTTAATTCGTCTAATTTTGAAGATTCCGCCTTCAGTTTTTCCGAAAGTCCGCTGGTGATGCTGCCGAAATCTAATTGCAAGTCTGCCAAGCCTTTGACTATGCTGTCAATTGTGTAGGTGGAAGCGACTTCGAGGACTTGTTTGTTTTTGGCTTTTTCGGCTGACTGTTCTTTGGTTTCGACTTTGGATTCGATCTTTTTTTTGTCGGCTAAAATCTGCTGAAAGTTTTGCAAAATTTGCGCTTTGCTATCTTTGGCAGGTGCTAGTGTCATAATGCTTTTTCTCCTGATTCTAACTTTTCGAGACTTTTGAGTGAGACGTTTTCAGTTATTGTGAGTTGCGGAGTTGGCTGAGAATGGCTTGGTATTTTCTGGCGGCATCGGATTTTTCTTCGGGATTGGCGCTGGCTAGAGTTTTGAGAATTTTCCAGCAGCGATCGCACCGATTTCCTTCCCTGCAATCGCACTCATCAATTATACTCAAAAGAGTACCTTTTAGCAATTGATTTTCGGCTAACAAAGCTCGGTAATTCCGCTGGACTGATTCGGCAACTAAAGTCATGTGTTGGAAGTCTTCGGTGAGACTTTCGATGTCGTTAACTGCGTCTGTCCGAATTTGGTCTAGCAGCTCAAGATTCTCTTTCAAACGGCTTTCTTGCAGGTTTGGTTTGGTTTTCAGGTTGGTTAATTTCTTCATTTCAGTTGTGGTAACAGTTATGGTAAAGGCGCGATTTAATCGCGCCTTTACAACAAAATTAGAACAAGTCAGCAGTTAATTGGTCTTCGGCTGGCGGTAGCGACATACTGCCGTTGGAATTCAAAGCCATAGCATCGCTTTCACCGCCAGCGTGAGCAGCCATCAAGCAGGCAATTTGCTGCGCCGGCAGGTTATCTAAACACACCATAGCTTTTGTTCCTTCTAAGTCAATCATCCGCGATTGATTGCTAGAATCTGACAAAACTGCTGCGGCTTGGTCGATAACCGCCCAATCTTTCCGCTCGTTCCAAGACCATTTTAAGCTGTAGTAGTTGATCGGTTTTACTACTCCGCTATCGTCGGGTTTTTGACCGGAATGTTTGACAAATTCGGGAATAAAAATTCCGGTTGCAGGCTCTACGCCGCGAGATTGAACTGATGCTACCAAACGGTTAAAATCGTTCAAGCTGCGGTTTTTGATGTAGGTCACCATGACAACTCCTTGCGGCAATTCGCCACTTTCTGCGACAAACCACAGTTGACCCCACAGTGTGTGGGAAGTTTGACCGAGGGAACCGAAGAATTTGGAGAATTTGAGGATTGTCATGGAACACTTGGAACCGTAGTCGGTGTCGCCGATCGCCCACTGGCCACTTTGGCAGTTATTGCGGACGGCGATCGGAATTTCCGGTACTAGCAAAGCATTGCTCGGTTTGGCACCAAATACTGAAAATGTAGGTCTTTCTTGTGTTTTAGTCATGGTTCGTTTTTCCTTATTTATTTATTGCTGCTTTACCGGGAATTGGTAATTGGTAATCCGTTAAATCTCGTACATTGCTCGCGGCAGAAATTCGATTACCTAATCAGATGTGTTGTCGCTTTTGGTTCTGGATAGGTATACTCAAGCATCGCCTCTTGTTGAGCTTTGATAATCCGCAGCGCGGCGAGCAAATGCTCTAACGTTTCTAAGTGCGCTGGGGTGAAGTGGATGCTGAAGCCTTCGCCATCCCGCGCGTAGCCGGGACAAACCAGTGAGGCTGAGCTTTGTTCTTCGTGGGTGGCGATGTATAGCCAGTCATCGTCTTCGAGCTTGTAATGCGTGTCTGTCCAGGTTCTCAGCATTTGCGATCTGCTCCTCCTTATTTGCTGCGTACAAGCGTTTTGACGCCCAGCGCTTCTCACTCCTCTGAATTTAAAGGCGCTATATGTAGCTGTTTCCTGGGATAATTTCCCCTTTTGACCCTACCAGGGCGGTTAACTTAGTTGATTAAACCGTCAACTAACTTCATGGTAGCGCGGGTTGATTTTCCCGTCAAGTCTTTTGTTGAACTTTTCATCAAAACAGGCTAGAATGCTTGTCAGGAGGCAAAAAACCGTGGAACAAACATTTGGAAGACTGATCCGTCAAGCTCGCAAGGACAAAGCTTACTCACAACGTGAGCTTGCAGCTATGCTAAGTGTGGACTTTACTTATTTGTCGAAGTTGGAGAACGATCGAGCCGATTATGCGCCAAAAGAGGACGTAATCCGAGCATTAGCGCGGAATCTAGACATAAACGAAGAGGAATTGATTTTCTTGGCGGGGAGACTGCCGCAGCAGTACGAAGCGCTGCTTAAGCAGAATCCCAAGGAAATGCAGGCTCTTTTCCGCCGGATGCAAGAAAATCCAGATTGGCTCAAACAGTCTTTTGAAGCGTAAGAGAGGCCCCTCATAGTGAGTATTTTTAAGCCGTATTGCTTCTATCCCAAAGAATCGATCGAGCGTTTGGCAAATGACATCTTGATGCAGATGCAGAAAACGCAAAATTTTGCTCCGAGATGGCCTTTTGATGCGACAACGGTTGCTGATTTTCTGGATTTAGGCGTAGTTTGGGAGTGCATTGAGCCGGATGAAGAAGGTGCGATCGCGGCGAGGATTTTGCCGCAGCAGCGGTTAATCGAAATCAACGAACAGATTCTCGAAAAACCGCCGGGCTTCATCGAATCGACGATCGCCCACGAAATCGGACACTGGGTGCTACACGTCAATCAAGACGAAGCAGACGGGACTGTGGAACAGTTGGAATTAAACTTGGGCAATGAAGGAAAAACCGCCCAGGATGTCGAGGAACCGTTTGTTTGTCGGGGTGCGAGTGCGGATAATAAGGTTTTGTCGATCGAATGGCAAGCGCAATATTTTGCAAGCTGTTTGTTGATGCCTCGGTGTATTTTGGAGGAAAAAAGACAGGGACGCGATTTAACAAAGTGGTCGCATTTATATAAAATGAGAGATGAATTGGGAGTGAGCATTTCCAATTTGACAAACCGCTTGCAAGAATTCGATTGGATTTACATTCCCAAGGGAACGCGCGAGATTTATGCCGGGAAAGATGCGGCAAACGGACAGCAGCGATTGTTTGGATAGAAGTGCGATCCTCTTCGAGGGCTGCGCTAACGAATTTGAGGTTTGAGATTGGGAAGCGATTCTCTAATCTCAAATCTTTAAAATTAATTTCTAATTAAGTTACATTTGATGCTAACCAATATTGAAATCCTGCTGGCAGCTTGTGAGGAATTAAATATCCCTTACGAAATCCTGCATCCTTCCCAAAACTTGATTAGACTAAAACAGGGCGGCAAAGAATATTATTTTGTCAATTACATGACGCCATTTAACAGCGCGTCAGTAGCAGAGATTTTTAAAGACAAAGAATATACCTATCAACTATTAAACGGCAAAATAAATACTCCCAGAACTCTCGGTTTTGTCTCGCCTCACTGCGAGGAGAAGTATAAAAAGTATTTGACTTTGCCAGATATTGAATCAATAGTTTTAGAAGTAAACAAAAAATTCGCTTTCCCGGTGATTCTCAAAAGAAATCGCGGTGCTGGCGGCAACAATGTTTTTTTGTGTGAAACTAGAGAGCAAATTAAAGAAGCCCTAGAAATTATATTTAACGTCAACAGCAAAGATTATGACTATGTGGCGCTAGCTCAAGAATATATCGAAATTGTCCACGAATATCGGGCTGTATTCTGCAAAGAAAAGCTAGTTTTGTTGTACGAGAAAGACAAATCTCAGGCTAAATTTGCGGGAAATTTAAGCCCGCTGCACTGGGAAGGTGCAAAAGCAAAACATATAATTAATCCCAATCTCATGTCGGAGATTGAAGATTTTGTTAAACCTGTTTTTGGTGAAATTGCGATTAATTATGCGGGGTTTGACATCGCACTAGATACAAAAGGAGCATATTGGTTGATTGAAATTAACTCAAGTCCTAATTACGATATTTTTGTCAGAGATAACGATCGCCAAATTGTCGTAACAATGTTTAAAGGCATTCTGGAGAGCTTGATTGTTAACAAAAAGCCGTGAAGGCTCGATTTTAGAGAGGCGCTACAATTAACTAAATTTAAATTTCAAAAAAAGTCAAAACCATGACAGCACAAATGTGAGAACTAGAGGGAACTTGGGAATAAATTATCGCCCTATCCGCTCCTCTTTCATCAGCGTTTATCAGCGTTCATCAGCGATTAAAATTATCTTATTTCTGGTTACATCGGTATTGTTCAAGACTTTGGACGGTGCGTGAGTCCAAATAGTCTCATCATCGAGATTCAAATATTGATTGCTCTCGCGCACCCTACAGCTTTTAAGGAGTTAAAAAATTACATTCTTTCCAATACTTTAATCCCCAACAACTCCAAACCTAATTTCAAAGTTCTTGCAGTCAAATCGCACAAAATCAACCGCGAAGTCCGCAACGGTTCCTCAGCTTTCAAAACCGGACATTGCTCAAAAAATTGATTGAACTTTTGGCTCAATTCAAACAAATACTGGCAAATCCGATTCGGCAACAAATCGCCGCCCACAGCATTCACAACTTCACTCAACTGCAATAAATGTTTGGCTAAAACCAACTCTGCATCAGACTGCAAGATTACTTTCGCACCAGCATCTAAATTATCAAAATCAATCTCACCTTTGCGGCGAATTCCCTGGACGCGCACGTAAGCATACAGCATATAAGGAGCGGTATTTCCTTGCAATGCGAGCATTTTGTCGTAACTAAAAATATAGTTGCTAGCGCGGTTTTGACTTAAATCGGCATACTTAACGGCACTCAAACCAACTGTTCGAGATACGTTAGCAATAAATTCCTCACTTTCTTGTCTTGCTTCGGCTTTTAATCTATCTTCTAAATCTTGGCGCGTGCGGACGATCGCCTCATCTAACAAATCCTGCAACCGCACTGTTTCCCCAGAACGAGTTTTGAGTTTTTTGCCGTCTTCTCCCAATACCAAACCGAAGGGAATGTGGACAATTTCGACATCATCAGGAATCCAACCGGCTTTTCTCGCTACTGCAAATACTTGGGCAAAATGGTTGGCTTGTCCCGAATCGGTGACATAAATTAAGCGCTTTGCATTGTCTTTTTGGATGCGGTAGCGCACTGCTGCTAAATCTGTTGTGGCGTAATTGTAGCCTCCGTCGGTTTTTTGGACAATTAGCGGCAGTGGTTCGCCTTCTTTATTGGTGAAACCGTCTACAAAAACGCATTTCGCGCCGTCACTTTCTACTAGCAAACCTAAGTTGGTTAAATCTTCGACTACTGCGGGCAATAATGGATTGTAAAACGATTCGCCGCGTTCGGTTAATTTGATATCGAGCAAGTCGTAGATTACTTGGAATTCGCGGCGCGATTGATCGCACAGCAATTTCCAAGCGCGGCGGGTGTCTTCGGCGCCTGCTTGCAGTTTTACTACTTCTTGGCGGGCGGTTTCTTTGAAGGTTTCGTCTGTGTCAAAGCGCTGTTTTGCTTGGCGGTAGAATGCGACTAAATCGCCTAAATCTAGGGCATCAGCGGTTGTGAGGGCTTCAGGGTGAACTTCGCGCAAATATGCGATCAGCATTCCGAATTGGGTGCCCCAGTCGCCGATGTGGTTGATTCTGAGTACGTCGTGGCCTTGGAATTCGAGGGTGCGGGCGATCGCATCTCCGATGATTGTCGATCGCAAGTGTCCGACGTGCATTTCTTTGGCTATATTCGGACTCGAAAAGTCGATCGCGATTGTCTGAGGCGTTTTGGCGGCTTCAATCCCCAAACGCGAGTCGGCGGCGATCGCACTAATTTGCGCTTCCAAATAAGCCGGTTTCAGCTTCAAATTGATAAAACCTGGTCCGGCGATTTCTGGGGTTTCGCAGATGTCAGTAATATCTAGGTTTTCGATGATTGTCGAGGCGATCGCCCGTGGGGGCTTTCCTAACTTTTTCCCCAAACTCATCGCCGCGTTGCACTGAAAGTCCCCAAAGTTGGGATTGCTGGCGGCGGCTAGCATCGGATCTGCACCTGCATAACTTTCGCCGAATGCAGCGGTGAATGCTTTTTCAAATCTTGCTTTTAACTGTTGGGCGATCGAGTTCATGTTTAATATTTTGATTGGATGTTTATTTTAAACTCTAAATTAAGCACTTTTTGCCAATAATACTCTTACTACTTACGTAATTTCCCTCTCTCCCTCTCCTCCTCTCCCCCTCTCCCTCTCTCCCCAGTTATTAGGAAATTTTGTAGTTAGCTGTGAGCTGCTGATGCGATCAAAATCACTGGCAGTGGTAACACAGAGTACATTTTATCACAGTTGCGATCGCTACACAAATTAAAAAATGTCACATCAAGTCCATGATCTCGATCGCTAAATCATTTTGTTAAATCCCTTACATTAAGGTATGTTAAAATTTTTTCAAGGCTCCCAAAAATCCTACGAAAGGAAGTAGTTATGTTATCTCAACCTATTTTTGGCGATCGTTCTCTGACCCAAGCCTTTTATCAAGCAGTAATCGATCGCTTCTACGACGGTTTCAGTCTCTCAAGCCAAGCACTATTACGAGAGTGTACTCTCGGCTTCGCTCCATGTCCCGATGGAGTCAAAACCTTTTTCATCATCGCGCCGAGTCTGGATGCAGCAGAGCAACTAATTGAAAAAATGGACAGTATTTTGGAGCGAGTTGCCGAACTCATGGCAGGAGTCGGACAAGTGGCCCTGTGCATACTTCCGGCCGGCAGCGAGGCAGAGCAATCAGTCGATATGCAAAACTTAGAAAAAGTTCCCCCGGATTGTCTGGCTTGCAAATTCTTTACTATTAGATGTGCCGATGCTGCGGCCGATCGATAAAATTGACAGTTAGCAACCAGCAACTGTACACGGTTCGGCTGAACCTGTGCCTGTGCCGGCGCGGGGTAGATTGTCTGTTAGTTACAGTCCCTGGAATTATCGGGCAAAGAGTGCAGGTAATTAGATCGTTTGCCAGGTTGCACTCGCAATCCTTGGCAAGTGTTAAACAAGCAGGCAAAATATATATATCAAATGCCCGCTTGTCAGTCGCTCAGATTTTTACCTGCAGGCTCAAACAGCCGTGCATCTACTTTTTACCTTCCGAATAAAGGCCATCAAAAAGCCGCATCAACTCTTCTGGGTGTCTCGCTTCAAAAGACAGCAGCAGAAATTAGGCGGTATCGCTGGAAAATAGAGTTTTGCGAAATATCTGCTCGTGTTCAGAATAAGCAGAAATATTATCAAAAATAGATAAGACTTGCGCGCTTTTACCTCAAAAACCAGGTTTCTAGCCCCACGCTTCCTATTCGCGGTTCGCGGCGAAGTTGACAGAAAATAGGCTGTTTGTGGGCGAGTCACAAGCTATACACAAAGCAAAGCTCAACTCAAAAAAAGATGAGTTTCCCAGCGACACCCTTGGCAGTGCAGAGCGATCGTATCACAGGCTCATAGAAGTTGTTAAAAATTTCAGTTGAAAATTTGAATTATTAAATTTTATGCCTAACATTGGCGATAAAATCTAAGATTGAAATTCTCAAATCTGAAATCAAGGCATCATGGTAAAACTGACACCAAATCCCAGCTTTAGTTTAACAATTCGGGTTGCTCTGCCGAACCAGCCGGGAATGCTGGCAAAAGTTACCAGCGCGATCGCATCTGTCGGCGGCAACTTCGGCCAAATTGACTTGATCGAGCAAACCCGCGCCACTACAGTTCGCGATATCACCGTCGATGCTTACAGCATCGAGCACAACGAAGAAATACTCCAAGCAGTGAAAGCGCTGCCGGATATCAAAGTGATCGATGTGTACGATCGCACTTTCAACTTGCACCGCGGCGGAAAAATCAGCGTAGTTAGCAAAATTTCCCTCAAACGCCAGTCTGATTTGGCAATGGCATACACCCCTGGAGTCGGCCGCATCTGCACGGCGATCGCCAATGACCCCGAACAAGTTTACAACCTTACAATCAAACAAAATACTGTTGCCATTGTTACCGACGGTAGCGCAGTTTTGGGACTGGGAAACCTCGGCCCTGCCGCCGCACTGCCAGTCATGGAAGGCAAAGCCATGCTATTTAAAGAATTTGCAGGTATTGACGCCTTTCCTATCTGTTTGAATACCCAAGATACCGAGGAAATTATTCGCACAGTGCAGAATATCGCCCCGGTTTTTGGTGGCGTTAACCTCGAAGATATTTCTTCTCCCCGCTGCTTTGAAATCGAAGCAAGATTGCGGGAAACCTTAGATATTCCAATTTTTCACGACGACCAGCACGGCACTGCGATTGTTAGTTTGGCAGCATTAATTAATGCCTTGAAAATCGTCAAAAAAACCATAGCAGAAGTGTGTATCGTGATTAACGGAGCCGGTGCGGCAGGAGTCGCGATCGCCCGGTTGCTGCGTAAAGCAGGTGCGGAAAACATCATCATGTGCGACTCCAAAGGCGTCCTCTCCCAAGACCGCACGGATATGAACCCAGAAAAACTAGAATTTGCTGTGGCTTCGAGCGGTACTTTGGAAGATGCGATCGCCGGTGCCGATGTATTTTTAGGGGTCAGCGCGCCCGGAGTGCTCACCCGTGCGATGGTGCGTTTGATGGCCGAAAATCCCATTGTTTTTGCAATGGCAAATCCCATTCCCGAAATTCAGCCAGAATTAATTGTGGATGATGGGGTAATCATTGCCACCGGACGCAGTGACTACCCGAATCAAATTAACAATGTTTTGGCATTTCCGGGAATATTTCGAGGTGCTTTGGACTGCAAAGCTGCCACGATTACGCCCAGTATGTATTTGGAAGCAGCTTACGCGATCGCCTCTTTAGTCAGCCCTTCCCAGCTTGACAAAGAGCACATTATACCGTCGGTTTTTGACGAAAGAGTTGCCATTGCTGTCGCCGGTGCAGTACAGTTGGCGGCCAGATCCGAAGGTATTGCCCGCGATTAATTGAAGGAAGAAGGAAGAAGGAAGAGGGAAGAAGGAAGAAGGAAGAAGGAAGAAGGAAGAGGGAAGAAGGAAGAAGGAAGAGGGAAGAAGGAAGAAGGAAGAAGGTGGGAGGGAAGATACTATGTATAAATTAATGGTCTTTGTACCAGTTTTGTACTTCTTCTTTTGTAATTTTTCTGGTTTTTTCTCATTCCCTCTTTCCTCCTCCCTGTTGATTATTACTAATTTTTGTTTCCCCATCCTGTCTTTTTCCTCAACATCCATCCGTTAAATCCAGTACAGGGATCGTTGCCGAACTACCCTCGAACCTCGAACCTCGAACCTCTTCCTTCTTCCCTCGAACCTCAGCATCCATCCGTTACATCCGTTACATCCGTTATACAATCGGTTGCCGAACTTCCTTCTTCTCTCTTGCTTAATCAAGGATAAAAGTCACAGCAATACACAATATAAAAAGATATAATTAAATAACTCAAGCCCAGCTATGTCAGATGCAAAGCCAGTTAGGAAAAGCCAAGCGCGATCGCTCCCGCCGCCAATTGTTAGAACTCAGCCCGATCGGGTTGGCATTGTGCCGGACGGACGGGACTTTTCTCGACGTAAATCCAGCTTTTGCAAGTATTATCGGCCGCACAGTTGCAGAAACTCTCCACCTCAACTACTGGGAAATTCAGCAAACACAGTGCGCGCGCCCAGAAAAATCTCTAGAATGTCAAGCAAAAAATAGCCACACGCACCTGTGCGAAGCAGTATACAAACATAAAAACAACCATCTCGTACCCGTGCGAGTTTGCGAGCGGGCAATTGAAACAGGGGGAGAGTGCGCGATTTGGCTGAGTGCTGAAGAAATTTTTAATCCTCAGCCTCAAAATAGCGAGCCGCTGGAATCAGCGCCCCCGCACAGCAATTCACATCTAGAAAAATTGCTCGCAGAGCAGACTGCCGAACTGGCAAAAACTCAGAAACTACTCGAAGAAAAAATCGCCGAACTGGAACAGACCAAAGAAAAATTGCGTCTCCAAAGTCAAATTATCGATCAAATTCAGGAGTCGGTGATTTCTACAGATATAGACGGCTCGATCGGCATTTGGAATCAAGCCTCCCAAAAGTTATACGGCTATCAAAAAACTGAGGCTATCGGACAGCACATTTCTCTAATTTACTCGCCAGAACAGCACGAATTTTTGTTAGATCAAGTCATCAAACCGCTACAAAAAAAAGGCGAGCCAGAAATAGAAGTTATAACACGCCGTAAATCGGGAGAAAATTTTTACTCGCACCTGATGCTTTCGCTATTGAAAGACAGCACGGGAGAAGTTGTCGGGATGATTTGCTATTTAACAGATCTCAGCGCTCGCAAAGCTTTAGAACAAGAATTAGCACAGAGACAAGCACTATTTGATGCCTTTTTTAAGGAGGCGCCGGCGGGGCTTTGCATTTTGGACTCCCAACTGCGGTACGTGCAAATTAACCAATTTATAGCAGAAATAAATTGCCTGAACCCAGCAGAGCACATCGGCAAAACTGTACGCGAAATATTGCCGAATATCGCTCCAATTGTAGAGCCTTTATACGAACAAATTTTGAGAACGAAACAACCCCTAATTAACATCGAGATGAGTTGTGAAAATCCAAGACAACCGGGGTTAGTCCGACACCTGACAGGCTCTTATTTTCCCCTGCTCGACAAAGATGGCGAAGCGATCGGCATCGGTGCAGTCGTAGTTGACATTAGCGATCGCAAACTTGCAGAAGCTGCACTGCAAAAAAGCGAACAGCTTTACCGCACTATGGCAAGTAACTTTCCTAACGGTGCGGTGATGTTGTTCGATCCAGAACTGCGCTACACGCTGGTAGAAGGTACAGAATTAGCAGCAGTGGGGCTTTCTAAAGATTTGATGGAAGGCAAGACAATCTGGGATGTATTCGAGCCAGATGTTTGCGCTTATCTCGAACCAACTTATCGGGCAGCACTGGCAGGAAAAACAGTTGTTACAGAAATGATTTACAGCGATCGCTTCTACCTCGGTTATGCTTTGCCAGTCAGAAACGAACGGCAAGAAATCATCGGCGGATTGCTAATGACTCAAGACATTACGGCTCGCCAATTAGCAGAAGAAGCGCTGAAGGAAAGTGAGGAAAAATACAGGTGCATTGTCGAGACAGCCGACGAAGGAATTTGGATCGTAGATGCGGAGGGTAAAACTACTTTTGTCAACCAAAAAATGGCCGATATGCTCTGCTGCACCCCAGAGGCAATGATCGGGGAGTCGCTCTTTGCTTTCATGGATGCAGAAGGTATGGCGATCGCACAAATCAGTCTCGACCGCCGCCGTCAAGGAATTAACGAACAGCACGATTTTAAGTTCCGTCGCCGAGACGGCAGCGACTTGTGGGCGATAGTTTCTACTAAATCTTTGGCAGACAAACAGGGATGCTATGTGGGTGCTTTGGCAATGGTTGCCGACATTACCGATCGCAAGCAAACAGAAGCCGCATTGCAGCAGTCGGAAGCCAAATTTCGATCGCTATACGAATTAACCAGTTTGCCTGTTTTTATGTTATGTGACAATGCCATCACCGATGCCAACACAGCCACTCTAAAACTATTTGGCTGCACTACCCCGCAACAGTTGTACGGCAAAAACCCCGGCCAACTGTCGCCTCCTTTCCAACCTAACGGCAGAGATTCTTTGAGCTTGGTTAACGAAGTGATAGATCTCGCCTTTGAGCGGGGAAACCACCGTTTTGATTGGGTTCACCAGCGCTTAGACGGTACTGATTTTCCCGCAGAAGTCGTGCTGACAATCATCGAGGTGGGAAATGAAAAAATTATCCAAGCAGTTATTCAAGATTTAACGGATCGCAAACTTGCAGAAGAAACTTTAGTGCGATCGGAACAAGCGCTCATACAGCAAGCTCAGCGAGAACTGCTGCTCAATCAAATTGCCAATCAAATCCGCACTTCTTTGGATTTAGACACGATTTTAGAAACCGCCGTTCAAGAAATTCGCAATCTGATGCACCTAGATTTGTGCATCTTCACTTGGTATCGCCCCAACAGCAATCCTCCGGTTTGGGAGGTAACTTGCGAAGCGAAGAATGCAGATTTGCCGAGTAGTCTCGGCACTTATCCTGTAGACGACAAATCTAGTCTCGTAGTGGGACAGATTTTGCGGCGAGAAATTCTGCGAATTGATGATGTCAGCACTTTTGAAGATGTAGAATTGCGCGAACTTTTCCAGGCTTCAAAACTTCAATCAGTGCTGTCGCTGCCAATTCATACTGCTTCCGGCGATATTGGAGTGATTACCTGCTATCAGGTTATGTCCGTGCGAAATTGGAGCGACTCCGAAGTCGAACTGATGCAAGCAGTGGTCGCTCAAATTGCGATCGCGATCGACCACGCCGAACTGTACACCCAAACCCGCACAGCGGCCCGATTAGCTCAAGCTCAAACTCAACAGCTAGAACAAACTTTGCACGAACTCCAACGCACCCAAACTCAATTAATTCAAAGTGAAAAAATGTCGAGTTTGGGACAGTTAGTAGCAGGCGTCGCCCACGAAATTAATAACCCTGTTAATTTTATTTACGGCAATCTCAGCTACACCAGCGAATACACTCAAAAGTTGCTAAAAATTCTGCAACTTTACCATAAGGAATACCCGCAGCCAACCGCAAGAATTTTAGAGGCAAGAGAAGACTTTGAAATTGATTATCTTGTTGAAGATTTACCCAAAATTTTAGCATCTATGAAAGTCGGAGCAGATCGCATCCGCGACATAGTTTTGAGCCTGCGGACTTTCTCAAGACTTGACGAAGCCGAAATGAAACAAGTTGACATTCACCAAGGCCTTGAAAGCACGCTGCTGATTTTGCAAAACCGCCTGAAAAATAAACCCGATCGCCCGACAATTAATGTGATTAAAGAATACGGTAATTTGCCTTTAGTTGAATGTTATCCCGGTCAGTTAAATCAAGTATTTATGAATTTGTTGAGCAATGCGCTAGACGCCTTGGAAATGGAGATGAATAGATCCGATCGCACCGCCAAAAATCTCGCAATTACGGTTCGCACCCAAGTAACGGACAATAACTTCGTTGCGATACGGATAGCTGACAGCGGCTCCGGGATGAGCGAAGATGTGAAAAAGCGCTTGTTTGACCCATTTTTCACTACTAAACCCATTGGCAAAGGAACTGGCTTAGGATTGGCGATTTCGCACTCTATTGTAGTAGAAAAACACGGTGGCAAGCTTTCTTGCAATTCTGTATTGGGAGAAGGTTCGGAATTTGCGATCGAGATTCCTCTGCGGCAGAAAAAAATTAAAGTTAGCGGGTAATTTTTAGTAATTATAGCTTTTTTATAGCTAGAGATTTTACGTAAACCCGATCGCACCTTTGCGTCTCCACACCAGTTGTCGGTAGATATCCGCTATTTTCGTACAGTTTAACAGCTTCTTTGAGAATGCTAGCAGTTTCTATCCAGATTTCATCAAATCCGCAAGCGATAATTTTACTTTCCAATTCTTTCAGTAAAAATTTCCCCAAACCCTGTCCCCTTGCTGCTGGCAAAATATACATTTTGCGAATTTCCACAGCATTATTCCCGCGCTCAATCGGATAGTAAGCCGCCGTACCCACTATTCGATCCTGCCGTTCAACTACCCAAAATTCGCCACCTTTATTCTGATAGTGCAGTTCTACATCATAGACATCTCGATCTGCCCCGTGAGGTTCGCATTTTAAACCGTACTCTGCTAAAACATCCCGAATTAAATAGAAAGCTTCAGCGCGATCGCGCGTTTCCCAGGAACGAATTAAAAAATCCAGATGTTGGGTTTTCATTGGTGGTTGAAATGTATATTTATTTTTTGACTTTAGCAACTGTAAAATTACTGATTTTTTGTGTTTTACAGTTTTTAAATGCAGCTAACTTTTAACTGTGAATTCTCGGTTCAGGATGAAGAATTGCTAGTAACTCGCTCTCTACTAATGATAATTCCTCCAGCCTGTCAACCACAAGAGCGCGATCGAAATAAGTTGTTGCTAAAATCCAATATACCCCGTAATGGCGCGCTTCCGAAGCCATCAAACTGCGGTAAAACTTAGCTAATTCCGCGTCTGGACAGCGATCGCCCAGCAGCCCCAACCTTTCGTGACTGCGCGCTTCTATCAAACCAGAAACCAACAAAGAATCCAAAAGTCTTTCGGGTTCCTGCTTGCGAATTTGACCGGACAAACCAGCACCGTAGGGAGGTGCAGCCAAAGGGCCCAAAGCTATGCTGCGCTGTTCTAAGCGCTGGTTGACTTGCTCGAAATGCTCTAATTCTTCGCGGGCGATCGCCGTTAGCATCCTCACCAATTTTTCTCGGGCTGGGTAGCGAAACATTAAATTTAACGCTACTCCCGCTGCTTTCCGTTCGCAATGAGAATGGTCTAATAAGATTGTATCTAAATGGGCGATCGCCTGTTCTATCCAAGCTTCCGAAGTCGGCTGTTTTAAAAACTTAATCGTTGGTAGTGTTGAACTCATACCATTTTAGATTTTAGATTTTAGATGACGAATGATATCGTTGACCTTTACATCGGAACGATAGGCAACCGAGGACACGGCAATGCCGTTTCCCTACCCAAAATAATCCATCTTCCTTGATGAAAAATGTAACCATCGCCAGATTAATTGTAGGGAAACGGCATTGCCGTGTCCGGCGCGGGGACTAGGACGCGGCATTGCCGTGTCCCTACTTTTCAAAATTGATTTTACACAAATTTTCAAACACCGCATACATATCTCCAGCAAACTTTTTCGGATTCCACAGCGGCGACAAATTGGCTCCATCTTTAGATTTCACCAACTGTGCTTTAATTGCGTTTCTCAATTCAGGATCTTTACCAAATTTTACACCCAAATCCACATACTCCGACCAAGACCAAGCCACACCAGCTTCAATTCCCAAACCCTGCAAAAACGAATAACCCATTCTCGACAAAAACTGCTCTCCTGTGCGAGTCACCACCGGCAAATTAAACCACAAAGCCTCTAAAGTGTGAGTTCCTCCGTTGTAAGGATAAGAATCTAACAAAACATCGGCCAGCAAATAGATAATTCTGTGTTCTTCCTCAGTAGCAAATCTCGGCAAAAACTTAATTCGGTGCCGGCCGACTCCTTCAGCTTCGCAAGCTTGGTGATACGCACCCTCAAACACGGCAGCATCGCCTAAAGCTTTGTGAATTAAGATACTGTTCGGCACTTCTTTGAGAATCGCAATTTGTGCTTTCACCAACTCGCGATTAAATTTTCTGCCGGGAGCGACGCACAGGTAAACTATTTGATCCAAACCGATCCGATTCGACTTTCTCAATGCAACCGGATCGACTCCATATCTCTGAAAACCTGACACAGCTACAAAGGAATCCGGCATCCTAATTAGCTGCTCGTCATAATATTTTTCTCGGTCTGCTGGGTGCGAGTGCCAGTCTGTAAGAAAGTAATTTTCCGGCGATATGTAAGGCGCATCAAATCCGAGCCAAGAAACACAAACTGGTGCGGGTTTTTGGTAGAGAATGTCAGCGTGAACTGGTACGCTGAGAGAATCTAAATCGACTAAAACGTCCAATTCATCTTGCTGAATTTGGTCGATAATTTCTGCAGAATTGGCAAGTCCGTTCGGGTACGTTTTCGGAAAAGTCAGTTTGCCCAAACTTTCAAATTGCTGAGTGCGATCGTCAGGAACAATTCTTTCGGAAGCGTACAAATACAAATTGGGTGTGATGTCGGACAATTCGCGAATGATGTCAGCGCTGCACCAACCTACAGAATGGCGGCTGAAGTGATTGGACAAAAAGCCGATTTTTAACTTGCTGGATGGGGCATTTGGTTTGAAACTGTAATTTGCGGGTTGAGAAAAATTAGGTTTGATACATTTGTCGATATACTTTTGGGCAATTAATCTGTAAAGTTTTGAGTTGGCAGCCAAGTCATCTCGCAAATAAGGCGTGCTGAATAATAAGTTTGCATAAAGCGATTTAATTTCTATCGAACTAGCGGTTTCTAAGTTTTGCTGCAAGTACGACTCTAGCTCTAAAAATCGATCGCCCGCAATTTGATTCAATCCCGACACTTGATAGGTGCTGACGAAGTAAATCGCGGTCATAATAGGATCGGTTTCGGCACACATTTGGCTGTATTTGTGAACGGCTTGCCGCGCTGCCGCTAAATCGCTAGTATCTCTGAGGATGCCGCACAAATGTTGGTGAGCCGAAATAAAATCGGGTTTAATTTCTAGAGCTTTTTGAAGGTTGGGTATTGCGTCTTTAAATTTGCCTTGGTGGCGCAAAACTATGCCAATTTGACAGTATGCTTCGGCTAAATCGGGTTTGAATGCGATCGCCTGCTGCCATGCAGCCACCGCCTCATCTAACTTCCCTTGCCGCGCTAATTTATCTCCTAAATTTAAGTGAAAATCTACCTCAGCCAGATGGGGATTGAGTTCGAGAGCTTTTTGCTCGTATGCTACCGCTGCATCCGGCTGCCCCTGCTGCTTCAGTGCGCCTGCCAAATTCCAGTAAGCAGCAGCCAAATTTGGTTTGAGTTCGATCGCCTTTTCGTAATTGACAATCGCCTCCACCAAATGCCCTTGTTTGTAGAGCATACTGCCCAAATTAGCATAGGCCTCAGCAAAGTCGGGATTCAGGGCGATCGCCTCAGAATAAAACCGCATCGCTTCCTCAATGTAGCCGCTTGCTTGCTGCACATTCCCCATTGTCACGTAAGCCGCCGCCCAATCCGGTTGCAATTCCAGAGCTCGGCGACAAGCAGCGACGGCTGCTGCTAAATTGCCTTGAGAGTAATACATTTCTGCAACTACTGTCAGCGATGCAGCATCTTCAAATTGGGGTGTTTCGGATTGGTTGCGAAAATCGGAATTCATTTGGCGGCCTATCTGTGCTATCAAGTTAAAGGTTGAATCTATATTATTTTGCAGAGTAGCAGTTTTAGCGGAACTACGGGCGATCGTCACAGAGAATTTATGAGCGACAAGCAAGCGACACAGCGCCAACATAACATCAAGTGGAAACCAAACCTCCTGCTGGGGATACTCTTGTTAACCTTAGCAATTCCCTTACCCTTTGCCCAAAAGACTTTCGCACAGCAGCAGCAGACAGCCAGCTTTAGGCAGAAATTATTTCAAACGGCTCTTTATTTCACCCTCTATTTTGAGGGCGGATTCAGCAATCACCCAGCCGATAAGGGCGGCAGAACTTATCGGGGTGTCTTGCAAACGGAATACAACGCTTACCGCTACAGTCGTGGGCTTCCGCCCCTCGACGTGACGCAGATGTCGGAAGCAGAGCTCCTAGAAATTTATAAATATTACTGGGATTCGAGCCTCTCGGGCACGATGCAGCCGGCTTTGGCGATCGTCATGTTTGACACTGCCGTTAATTTCGGTATTAATAACTCAATTACCTTTCTTCAGCAAGCCTTAGGATTGCCGCAAACGGGAGTTTTTGACTCGCGCACCAAGGAAGCATTGAAAGCCGCTAACAACAAAAACACGGCGCTGCAAATGATTAACGAACGGATTATTTACCGCTACAAACGGGTGCAAGAAGATCCGACTCAGATGGCTTTTTTCCGGGGTTGGCTGAGCCGAGATTACAGTTTGTGGGGCTACGTGAACAAGCTTAAAAATTAAGCCGATTCATTTGTCAATAGACCTTTGAGGGCGGGCTAGCAGAGCCCATCCCACAAGAAAATTTAATATTTGTGGAACAGGCATCTTGCCTGTTGCTGATATTTATGGAACAGACCGGAAAGCCTATTTTATAGAAATTATTGGTTGCGAAACTCTACTTCGTTTTCGAGAATCCGCACATCAAAATGAGCAAGGAAATCTTGTCCTAAAAGTCCTTCGTTTGCTCGATCGCCGATCCCAATTTGGATATTGCGTACAATGGCAGTTTGCACTGCTAAAGATTGAACCCAGCCTAAGTCAAATGCCACAACGCTTATATTTCTAAGCACATATAAATTGCCGGCCCCTTCAACAATAATAGCTTTTTAAAGGAAGCAGAAGTATGAAAGCAAAAGAACGTAAAACGATCTCGCGCTTTAGATACCCGACTTCTTTAAGAAGTCGGGTATCTGAGTATTCTGTTTTTTTAGGTTTGTCTACTTACTTGCCGCAATTAGCAAAAGTAGAGAACAAGTTATAACCTTGAACTTTCCAGGCTTGCCATGTATTCCGGTTGCCAAAAAGAATCTGCATAGTTGCATCTCCATCAACGTAGCTTTGCCAACCTAATGCAGCAACAGTTGGGTACTGAGCTGGAAAATCCCCTAGCATAGGAGTTACTTGCGAGCCTAGTTTCCATCCTACCTTTTCGCTAAATTCTTTAATTTCACCTTCGCAAGTTTTACAATTTAAACCGTTGCCCGCCTTCTGCCAAATCTCTAACTGCGGGGTCAAGCCGTATTTGTTATTGCTGTGTTGCATCCACAATTGGTCGATCGCGCGGAGGTTAGGACAAGACGTGGGGTTGTTGCGGAGTATAGAGACGGTTTCGCGATCGGCGTCGTCCCATTTCTTAGCTTCTAATAAGGTTTGTAGTTGCCTGAATTCGCTGCTGGTTTCTTGTGCGCGAGCCCGAAAAGCTGGCTGCAAAACAGCAACAGATGCGGTGATGAATACTAGGGTCATTTTTCCAAATTTAAACATGATTCTCCTCCCGGCAAAAGTGATTTAACGAATAATTCGTTTTTAGTGCCTACCTCATTTAGAAGGGCAACCACAGGATTGCCCCTACGCGGGATTTGGATCTAAAGCAACACAAAATCCGATGCAGTAATCGAACTATTCAACCCAGTCACTGTTGCCAAAAGTTGACCAGTTGATGTAACTTTCAGCAACGTTCCTCCCGCAGTTTGACTAATTTCTAACTGCTGGAAAGTCAAACCGTTATCGAGCGCAAATTGATCAATACCCACCTCAAAATCAAGCACCGTATCCGAGCCGGTACCTGGAGTTAACAAAAAGCGATCGCTCCCGCTACCTCCGGTCAGAAAATCATCGCCATTTTCACCGCTGAGGAAATCATCTCCCGCGCCCCCAAGCAAAGTATCATTGCCCTTACCGCCGTACAAACTATCATTGCCTGCACCGCCTTCCAAACTGTCTGTACCGCGGCCTCCAAATAAGATGTCATCGCCATCGCCACCTGTCAGCGTATCGAGTCCCCGGCCGCCGTAAATGCTGTCATTGCCAGCGCCACCATCGAGGGAATCACTAGCTTTTCTGGCACTGATAAAATCGTTACCGCTGCCGCCGATTAAAGTATCGCTATCATCAGTACCGACAAGATTTTTGCCCTCATCACCGAGAATTTCAGGAGAAGTATTGACCACTTCAATATCGCCTTGCACGATCGGAGTAGGGGCTGGAGTAGGGGCTGGAGTCGGTAGTGGATTTCCTTGAATTTTGGCAGTTAAAAATTCGCCAGTATTTTCGGAAACTACCTCGGCGATGGGTTTTGTGCCGGCGGCTGCTGCTTCAAGGTCGATCGAACTTTCACCTAATGCTACTTTTTGGACTTTGGCAATTTCCAAGGGAATAAACTCAGGCAAAAAGTTAGATTTAACTCGATCGGTCTTTTGATTGGCCTCAGCCGTTACCTTCGCTGCTTCTGGCGCAAGTTCGGAAAGTTTTTGAGTGTCGAGATTAGTATCAATTTGTTTGACGTTGGCAACAGATTGCTCGATAATGCTTTCTACCTGTGCCGAATCGCTCAAATCGAGGGAACCGCCGGATTTGATTTTACTGTTAATTGCCCCGACAACAGCTTTGGTAATGGCACCATTATCAGCCGTAGATGCACCGTCTATTAGACTGCTGGTTTGGGTAATGAGGTTTTGGACTTTTGTCATGGCGACTAAGGTTTCAACACCGCCCGGTTCATTTTTGGCCGTAGAGGCGATCGGATCTAAGTCGATCAAGTCAACTCCCGCAGGAATAGACAGAGTAGATTTAACTTTTGACTCGGCTTCACTCTGCGTCATTCCCCCATCCATCAAATCAGTTACCAAACTGGTTAATAGAGTAACCACAGCGGCATCTGCAGGTGCTGAAACAGGAGTTTCCAGCGGCAAACCAGTGGCAGTATCCGTCCCGCCAAAAGCCACTAAATTCCCTTCTTCTGCGTCAAAAATTCCATTTTTATTCGTATCAAAACTGTCCGGGATGTCGAGTTCGTATTCGCCATTAGCATCAGTCGTTGCATACGGTTCGCTAGCATCTTTGACACCGTTTTTGTTGCCATCAAAAAAGATAGTCGCACCCTCAATATAACCATCAACAACCGCACCCTTTTGACGAGTTCTTAACAGAATGACATCGCTAGCAGTTGCACCAGCTTTGTCCGTTACTGTTAACTTAATGTTCAGAGACTTCGCTTGAGTATTGTCGCCGCTGAAAGTACGGGTATCGGGATTGAAAGTCAGCCAAGTCGGTAAAGGTTGACCGTTCTCTAGAGTTGCTGAATAAGTCAGTTGGTCGCCCGGATCTGGGTCTGTAAATGCCTTTTCTGGAACCGTATACTCAAATTTCGACGACTTGCTGACACTCACATTGCTGAAGTGCCACGGAGTTGTCTCCGGGCTTTTGTTTAGCTGCGGCGGGCGGTTAGTTTCGGTGTTGGTGACGCTGACATCCGCTGCATTGAGGTTGTTATACTTTGGATCGGTGCTGACAGCAGGGGCAGTGACAATTGTGTAATTTTTATTGCCATCTGCTACCTTGTCGTCAATGCCTTTTACTATTACTTTTTGGGGTTGATTCCAATTAGCAGGAGTGAAAGTAACAGAGAATGGGGAAATGATTCCTTCTACTGTATTGGAACTACCTAAACCAATGGTAACATCAGCCGTGGGTTGGCTGTTGAGTTTGACAGTAAATGTGTCAAGGCCACCTGCTTCTGTAGTTTTTAATCCCGTTGTCGGGCTGACGGTGATGCCAGCAGGTGTTGTTGGTGTTGGAGTTGGTGTTGGAGTTGGAGTTGGTGGTGTTGGCGTTGGCGTTGGTGTCGGTGTTGGAGTAGCGGATGTAGTTGGTGTTGGAGTTGGTGTTGGAGTAGCGGATGTAGTTGGTGTTGGAGTTGGTGTTGGAGTTGGTGTTGGTGTTGGTGTAGTTGGCGTGTTGCCAAGAGTGTCATCGTCTATAATCGTACCCTTAACGGTAGCAGTAGTAATGGTAGGTTTGGGGCCTGGTGCGATCGGATTTGACAAAGTAACGATAATGTCTTCATTGCTTTCTGGTAATGTATCGCCCAAGACATCCATAATCAGGGTTTTGGATGTTTCGCCCGGAAGAAATTTGATTTGGCCTTTGACACCAGTTGCCCCAGAAGTCCCGCCAATATTGTTGTAATCGCTGCCGTTAGTAGCATTGCCAGTAATGTCATAACTAACACTGCTGCTAAATCCAAGATTGCCACTGCGAGTCACCGTGAAAATGGGATTTTTTACACCCGTGTTGCCTTCAGTATCGCTAGCAGCATTGATAGTAATAGCGTAAGAAACGGCCTGATTAGCGTCTAAATCGTTGAGCAAAACCCTGATATCTCCAAGGGTGTTGCCAATTATATCGGCCTGGTTGTCTGCGTTAATGTCTATGATTTGAGTGTTAATACCAGCGTAAGGAACTTCAGAGTAAGTATTAAAGCCACCCGTACCGTCTCCCCACACAATGATACTTGAATAGGCATTAGAAACCAATTGATCGAGTTTTTTGTCGTCGTTAAAGTCTGCCAAACGAACTGAATATGGGCTGATTGCTGACTCGTAATTAGTGGTAGAACCAAAGCTGCCCTTGCCATCTCCAAATAAAATAGAAATGCTGTTAGAGCCACTATTTGCAGTTACTAAGTCCAGCTTACCGTCGTTGTTTACGTCTCCGACAGCTATAGAAGTGGGGGATGTTCCGACATTAAAGTTCATGGCTTGAGCGAAACTGCCTTTACCATCTCCTAAAAGTACGGAAACATTATTAGAGTTCTTATTTGAAGTTGCTAAATCGACCTTTTCGTCACCATTAAAATCTGCCACAACGATGTCGTTGGGAAATTGTCCTACACTAATATCAGTCGGTTTACCATAGCCACCTTTGCCATCTGCCAACAGTATAGATATCTTATTTGATTCGGAGTCAACACTAACTAAGTCAAGATTGCCATCACTTTTAAAGTCTCCCCAAAAAACGAAGTTGAAAGCAGAACCCAAATTCAAGTTAGTGGGTGGACTAAAGCTACCTTTGCCGTCTCCTAATAAGACAGAAAAGTTTTGATAACTCAAGTTCGTAATGCCTAAATCAAGCTTTTTGTCACCATTAAAGTCTCCTGTAAAAAAGTCGTAAGGTGCTACTCCTAAATTAGTTGTGGGGCCAAAGTTAAATGTCCCATTGCCATTTCCAAAGAAAATGCTAATGTTGTTTGACCCAATATCCATAGCAGCTATGTCAGCCTTACCGTCACCGTTAAAGTCTCCGGCGATGACATTAGTAGCATAATTTATGGGATCGTAGTCAGTAACTTTAAAGAGTGAGAGAACGTGGCTGTAAGTGGCTAAGACCTCTGGTTTCAAGGCTAAAGGTGTTTTGATTTTTCCGGTTTTGATTTCGAGTTCCCAATCGCCGCCGAGGGTCGCACTTCCTGTCAGATTCTGGGAGGCGGCAACGCTGGCTCCGGTTAGTTCGCTCAGCCTTTTGACAAAGGCCATACCTGTGTCGCCTGCTGCTACTTGGCAGCCATAAAGCAGAATTTCTGGTTGAATCTGTTCTGCGCTAGGGCTTGGAAATTGCGAATTTTCTGCACTAATTGGTGTCGCAAACCACTGCTGTAAAGAAGTGCGATCGCTCTCAATGCTATCTGTATCGAAATTGCTGCTGCCCAATTGCAAGCAGCCCGGCGATCCGTGGGAAATTATGTGAATTGCGGAGACACTGCGATTTTGCAAGGCTTGGGCAATTTGTTCGATGCCACTGCGACGGGCATCTAGTTGAATGACTTCGGTTTCTGGGTTGATGCCGTTGGCTAAGATTTGGGATTCGGGTACGGCGCTGTCGATAAATGCGATCGACCTTGTAATTGTCTGAGTGATTGAGTTTGCCATGATACACCTCTAAATATTTTGCTTAAATTGGGTACAGTCAAATTTGCGATCGGCCGATCCGGGAATGTATTCCCTAGTGAAAAGTTGTCATTGATATAATGATCGAAACTATAGATAATGTCAATTCATAAAAGTCATAACTTAAAGTCATAAAAGTCATATTTGTAAAAATATCTTTCAATTTGTAGACAAAGCTATCAAAGTTAAGTCAAATCCTGTATAACAGGAATCTAGCGATAGAAAAATGCGTGGCTCCTGTACCAATCACTTAACACCTGAAACTATGACGGTAGAAGAAGCAATAATTTTTTTGGACGATCTGGTATACGAACAAACGGAAAAACACCTAAGTCGGTTGCAACAGTCGATAATTCGAGGCGTTGTAGGGGGTTTGACGTACAAAGAAATTCAGCAAAACGATCCGATCGCCCGCGGGTACACAGTGGGCTACCTGGGGCGGTATGTCGGCTACAACTTGTGGAAAGATCTCACCAAGGTACTGAAGCAAGCAGGAATTATTGGACAAGAAGAAAAAGTAGTCGGAGCAAATCTTTGGGACTGCATCATGAGATCTGTACAAAAAGGCACACAACCCGGTAAACCTACCGATCCGCTATTGGGCAAACTCATGCGGATGCGTTACCGAATCACCGAACATTTGGTGAGTACCGAGTACAGCGATACGTATCTTGCTGAAGATGAAAACTTGCCCGATCGCCCTTTCTGCCTTGTCAAGCGCCTGAAAAGTCAGTCGGAAAGAACCAGCCAGTTATTCGATCGAGAAACGCGGGTTTTATATCGATTGGGCCAACACGATCGGATACCAGAATTGTTAGCTCGCTTTGAAGAAGATAGATATTTTTATTTAGTCTATCAATTCATCGAAGGGCAACCCTTGTATCAAGAACTAACCGAAGGTCAACCTTGGGAAGAACATCAGGTTATCGCTTTGTTGAAAGATATCTTGGAAGTGCTTGTTTTCGTTCACAAACAAGATGTAATTCACCGCGATGTACACCCTCAAAACTTAATCAGGCGGACATCAGATGGCAAGATTGTATTAATTGACTTTGGGGCGGTTAAAGAAATCAACACTTCACAAAACAGCATCGGTCAAACGAAATCGCGCGGCGGTACTCAGCAAGACTACATCCCCCCCGAACAAGCCATCGGCTCGCCGAAATTTTGCAGCGACATTTATGCTGTCGGGATCATCGGGATTCAAGCCTTGACAGGGATGCGCCCGAAACAACTCAGAGTTGATAATTTAGGCAATCTCATCTGGCAGAAAAATGCAATTGTCACTCCGCAGTTTGCTCGCGTTTTAGACCAGATGGTGCTGTACGCTTTCCCCCAGCGTTACCCCTCAGCAACCGAAGCTTTGGAAGCACTTCAAAAGTTGGGAGTTAGTTGACAGTTGACAGTTGTCAGTTGACAGTTGACCGTTACCAAATCCGACTTTAATATCCCCTCTTTAGTCCGCGCAGGCGGACTTTGTTTGTGTAGTACCGGTTTCAGACCGGCGAGTCTTATCTGTTGTGCCGATCGCATTTCCCACAGATGCTGCTGCCGCTTGACAATGCGAGTGATCTTGTTGCCGATCGATTCATCCGCTACCATTATCCCTCGATGCACTGAGTAAAAACACTCGGTCTTGCCGATGAATCGGGCGCCAACTTCAGAGATATAAGGCCCAAGGAACAAGGAACAAGGAATTTTTTTTAATTTACAACCAAGAAAAATTATTGAATTCTGCCGGATGCCTTCTACATAAGAGCCTTCAACCTTCATTTGACTATATATCTAAAGTTAGATAAAATAATTCATGTTTTATGCTTAGCAGTTTGAAAAAGATCTCAAGCAGCTTTGTATAGGGGGCAACAATATCACTACAGTGTTTATTGTTACCTTGGATACGTAGAAAACCAAATAATTTGAGGGATCTAGAAATTGGAACTTTTTGAAGGAGCACAACCAGTGCAAACGCCATTAACCCCAATGGCGGCAGTCCAGTCTTTTTCCAAAAAAGCTAGTATTGCAGTAATCGCGATCGGCTGTACAGTCATTTTGGGTTGGATATTCGATCTGCCACTCTTAAAGAGCATTCTGCCCGGACTCGTGACCATGAAAGTCAATACTGCGGTCTGCTTTATTTTGAGTGGGTTTTCTCTGTTCATCCAACAGCGACGGCGCGCCGAATCAACAGCAATAAAGCATCAAATAATTACTAAATTTTTAATTTTTAGCTGCTCATTTTTTATTATATTAATTACCTTCTTAACCCTAGTTGAATATAGCTTTAATTTAGACTTAGGCATCGACCAACTGCTATTTAAAGAAAGTTACACCTTGACAAGCCCCGGAACACCAGGACGGATGGCACCAAATACTGCTACTGCTTTTTTATTGCTGGGAACAGCCCTGCTGCTGCTGTCAGAACGCCGCCCTAAATATCTAGGGGTTCAAATCTTAAGCTGTTCAGCATTTTTTATTGCATTTCTGGGTTTAATCGGCTACATCTACGGCAAAGCTTTATTTTACAGAATTGGCGATAGTACAGGAATGGCTTTGCACACGTCCGCAGCATTTATGTTGCTGAGCTTTGGCATTTTATTTACCAATCCAGAGCGAGGATTCATAGCAGTAATTGCGAGCGATCGCGCTGGCGGCATCATGGCGAGGCGCTTGTTGCCGCAGGCAATCATTATCCCGCCTTTAGTGGGTTATTTGATCATCTCGGGAGAGCGCTTACAAGCCTACAGGTCTGATGTAGGAATATCGCTTTTAAGCGTATTGAACGTGATTATTTTTACTGTTTTAATTTGGCAGAATGCAAAAACTCTCTGCACCGCTGACCGGAAGCGCTATCGAGCGGAACTGGAACTGAGGAAAGCTAAATCAGACTTAGAAAATAAAGTTGAGAAACGGACTCTCCAACTGCAACTCGCCAACGAGCAATTGCAGCAGCAAATTATCGAATCTCAAACAACAAAGCAGGCACTCCAAAATAACTACAACCTATTGCTGACAGTCATTAACAGTACACCAACAGCCCTATTTGTAAAAGATATTCAGGGCCGTTACATGATGCTAAACGCTGCCGGAGCCAGTATAATTGGCAAGTCTGTAGAAGAAATTATCGGCAAAGATGACAGCGAGTTATTTCCGCCGGAAATTGCGGGCAATATTAGGAAAACAGATCGCCCAATTATGGCAGCGGGAAAAACGCAAGCGATCGAAGAAGAGCTGCCAGTTAAAGGCAATTTGAGGACATTTCTTTCTACAAAAAGCGCTTACCGAGACGGGCAAGGAAATATCAGCGGTATAGTTAGCATCGCGCGGGATATTACCGATCGCAAACAAGCCGAAATAGCCAACAGCAGTCTGGCCGCAATTCTGGAAGCAACACCGGATTTTGTAGGTATCTGGGACCTCGAAGGACGCGCCGTTTACATCAACAAAGCAGGCAGAAAAATGGTGGGTATAAACGAACACGAAGATATATCCAAGCGACAAGTTGCAGAATTCACGGCAGCCTCAGCCCGCAGCACTTTGAAACAAGCGATCGCCACCGCTGTTTCCGAGGGCTTTTGGAGCGGAGAAACAGCCTTCGTGTCAGGATCGGGACTCGAAATTCCCGTCAGCCAGGTTATCATCTCCCACTCCGCACCAGGCGGCCAACTCGCATACATTTCGACGATCGCCCGCGACATCAGCGATCGCTTCCAAGCTGAACAAGCGCTGCAACTGTCTCAAGCTCGTTTCGCCGGCATTTTAGAAATTGCCGACGACGCGATTATTTCCGTAGATGCTGACCAAAAAATTATCCTGTTCAACCAAGGTGCAGAACGGATTTTCGGGTGGACGGCTGCTGAGGCAATCGGGCAATCCCTGAGCCTGCTGTTGCCCGAAGCTTTTGCCGCCCCTCACAGCCACCTCGTCAGTAATTTCGGCGGCGGCGTTAAACAAGCCCGAAAAATGGGCAGCCGCAAAGAAATTTTCGCCCGCCGCCGAGACGGTACGCAATTTCCCGCCGAAGCTTCTATTTCCAAACTCGAAGTGGCAGGGGAAATCATATTCACAGCAATTTTGCGCGACGTGACAGCCAGCCGGCAAGCCGAAGAATTTGTGCGTCTGAGCGAAGAAAGATACCGATCGCTGGCAATGGCCACCGCGCAACTGGTATGGACGACAGACGGCCAGGGAAAGCCGATCTCACCGATCGACTGGATGGCATATACAGGTCAAAGTTGGGAGGAAGCTACAGACAATTGGGTTTCGGCAATTCACCCAGACGATCGCCCGATCACGGCCCAAGCTTGGAAGCGCGCAGCAGAAACCAAAAGTCTCTACGAAGTCGAGCACCGCTTGCGGGCTGCAGACGGCAGCTACAGACACTTCTGGGTGCGCGGAGTTCCAGTTTTAGCAGAAGACGGCAGCATTCGCGAATGGGTGGGAACTCACACCGACATTAGCGATCGAGTCCAAGTTTTGGAAGCACTCAAGCAGTCCGAGGGACTGTATCGATCGCAAGCAGCCGAGCTCGAAAAAGCTGTCCAGGAGTTGCACCAAGCTCAAACTCAACTAATCCAAACCGAAAAAATCTCTTCTCTCGGGCAGCTAGTCGCCGGCGTCGCCCACGAAATTAACAATCCGATTAACTTCATCTACGGCAACATCACCCACGCCAGCGAATACGCCACAGACTTGCTCGGTTTGCTCAACCTTTACCAGGAAAAATACCCCAATCCCGTCCCGGAAATTGTAGAAGCAGCCGAAGATATTGAAATCGATTTTTTAATGGAAGACTTTACAAAGATTTTGGAATCAATGAAAGTAGGAGCCGATCGCATCCGCGACTTAGTTGTATCCTTACGCAACTTTTCCAGACTCGACGAATCGCAGATGAAGCTAGTAGACATTCATGAAGGAATCGAAAGCACTTTGCTAATTTTGCAGCACCGGATCAAAGCTAATGTAGTTCGTCCGGCTATTCAAATTATCAAAGAATACGGCAATTTCCCAAAAGTCGAGTGCTATGTAGGTCAGCTCAATCAAGTATTTATGAATCTTTTAGGAAATGCGATCGACGCCCTCGAAGAGTACAACAATCATGCTTCAAGCGAAATCGAAATCTCTTTTCGCCCCAAGACAATTCGGATTAGCACGAGTGCGAATTTAGACACAGTAACAATTCGGATTGCCGACAACGGGATGGGAATCAATCAAGAAGTTATTCACAAGTTATTCGACCCATTTTTTACTACTAAACCAGTCGGCAAAGGCACAGGCTTGGGACTGTCAATCAGCTATCAGATTATAGTTGAAAAACACCGAGGCAATTTGCAGTGTGTTTCCGCGCCCGGGGAAGGTGCAGAGTTTGTCATAGAAATTCCCATTTCCCAAAAAGTATCAGCGCTGGCTGCCGAAAACACAAAGGAAATGGTCAATCGATTTTAGATTTTAGATTTTAGATTTTAGATTGAAGCATTGACCCCACGGATAAATTTGGGGGCTTGTTTATAGGATACAGGTTTTTTATTTGTCCACGGATGAAGCCGGAGGCTTTCAGTCATTAGTCAGTAGTCATTAGTCATGAGTCATTAGTCATTAGTTTGAGGGCTCACCCATCGGGGGCGAGAAACCCGGTTTCTAGGAGTTTTGCGTTTAGTGACGAGAAATATAGGAAGAAACCGGGTTTCTGAGGTAGCGAGATATAGAGGACACGGCAATGCCGTGTCCCTACCGAAAATAATATTGTAGGGACACGGCAGTGCCGTGTCCTAATTTTGGCTAATAATTCCGATGCTACCGGAAACGATATGAAACCCTTGATTTTCACGAATGCCGGTACTCTCCCTTTCTCGATCGCCCTAAATCGAAATAATTCTTTACAATAAAAAAGTAACATTCCAATTAACTTTGACAACCTCCCTTGAAAATGCCTGTAAACGAACTTTCTCCCACAACAGCCTCCACCGAAACACAGACACTCGACTTTGACATAGCCATCGTCGGAGGCGGCATAGTTGGGGCAACCTTAGCCAGCGCCTTAAAAGATTCCGGCTTAAAAATCGCCATAATTGAAACCCAACTCCCCGCAGTCGCAGCAGCAAAAAAACAAGCTTATGCAATTACCTTACTATCAGGAATGATTTTAGAAGGCATAGGCGTATGGCAACAAATCTTGCCGCAAATCACCACCTTCGAGCAAATTAGCCTCTGCGACGGCGACTATCCCGGTGTCGTCGAATTCCACCGCCCGGATTTGGGAAATACTGGCAAATTACCCGTACCAAAAACAGCTTTAGGTTATGTCGGCGAGCACCGAGTCATGCTGTCAGCTTTGCACGAATGTTTGGCAAAAAACCCGAATTTTAGTTGGGTTTGCCCGGCGGAAGTAGTCGAGGTAAAATATTTAACCGATTGCGCCGAAATAGAAGTCAAACAAAACGGTGAAACTCGCACAATTCGCACCAAATTATTAGTCGCCGCCGACGGTTCGCGATCGCGCATCCGCAGCGAAGCCAACATCAGCACTCGCGGCTGGAAATACTGGCAATCCTGCGTTGCTATCACCATTAAAGCAGAAAAACCGCACAATGATATCGCTTTTGAGCGCTTTTGGCCGAGCGGCCCGATGGGAGTCTTACCATTACCTGGGAACCGCTGTCAAGTAGTTTGGACAGCACCCCACGCGGAAGCAAAAGCTTTGCAACAAATGGATAAAAAAGAGTTTTTGACTTTGTTGGAACAGCGCACGGGGGGGATTTTAGGGCGTTTGGAATTGGAGAGCGAGCGCTTTTTGTTTCCGGTGCAGTTAATGCAGAGCGATCGCTACGTTTTGCCCAGATTAGCACTAATTGGCGACGCCGCCCACTGCTGCCATCCCGTCGGCGGCCAGGGATTAAATATGGGCATTCGAGACGCAGGGGCGATCGCCCAAATCTTGCAGCAAGCGCACCAAAAAGGCGAAGACATCGGCGATTTGCGAGTATTGAAACGGTATCACAACTGGCGCAAAAAAGAGAATTTAATCGTGTTAGGATTTACCGATTTTCTAGACAGATTATTTTCTAATACTTGGCTGCCAATTGTAGCATTTCGCCGCTTCGGATTGTGGTGTTTGCGGACTATTCCCCCAGTGAGGTTTTTAGCCTTGCGGCTTATGACAGGCTTGATGGGGCGGCCGCCAGAATTAGCGCAAAATTAGAATAAACCGCGTTTTTTACGATATGTAAATAATCCTCGTAGGGGCGGGTTTTACCAACCATAATCGCCTGAAACAAACAATCTCGAAAACCCGCCCCCACCCAACCAACAATCATCATGATCCAGGTTGATGTGGGTTATTGGTGATGTGGGGGCGGGTTTATCTAGATGGTTGGTAATTGTTAGATATTGTTGGTGAACCCGCCCCTACAAAATATGGTGTTCGTAGGCGCCCCAACTAAAGAAACCGGGTTTTACAGTAACAATGGCTCAATTTTAGTTTGCACCTCCTCAATCACATCTTCAGATACAGACTCAACGAATCGAACACCGCGAACCTTCCAGTCTAGACACTTGATTTGATCTGCAAGGATTACTCCTTGAACTTTCAATCCAGTCGGTAGAGGAACTTCAAAAGGATAGCCTTTTTGTTGTTTTGTAATCGGCATAAATAAAGCTAAGGAGCTTTTCTCATTGTAAGCACGAGGCGACAGCACAAAAGCAGGTCTAAGTCCCTTTTGTTCGTGTCCCTTAGTTGGGTCAAAGTCTAAATAAACGATATCGCCTCGACTCGGAATGTAGGGATTTGATTGTGTCACCAAACTTCATTCCCCACACCAACTCCACTATCAATCTCATTATGAAGATTCTCTGGAGTAATCGCTTCAACCAACTCCTCAAGTGAAGATCGCCGACGAGTTATCGGCTCGATCGTCAGCCTACCATCTATCAATACAAACTGCACTTGGGAACCTTCAGCTAAGTTAATCTCTTTAGCTAAATGCTGTGGAATCCGAACAGCAAGACTGTTTCCCCATTTGGCGATCGTTGCAACCATAGCCTAATCCTCTAGCTAGTGATATTACTCTGAGGAATTCACATTTTTTCAGTATGTATATACAGAGTGTCTACAGTATAGCAACTAATAGTAAAGTGGTGTCGCCCATAACCGCCAGGGATTGAAACCCCTGGCTAATAGCGAAAGTCGGTTGAAACCCACTGAAAAGCTGAGATAAAAATCAAAAAAATTTTAGTCCTCTTAAGAGGACTTTTGCTATGAGACAGGGGTTTAAACCCCTGGCCGACTATCGGGCTAACCGAGGTTTCTGGCCACTCGCGCACAATCAAAGAAACCGGGTTTTTTCCCATCTCTTCGGCTGTAACCAAATATTCTCGAAAAAACCCGGTTTCTGGCCACTCATCGAATCATGGTAAAATAAACATCGGTGTTACTGACAACTCCCCACAATGGAAGAAACCCGCGCCCAAGCTTATCTGCAATTGATTGAGACACTCCTGAATGGCCCCAAAGGTGAGGAACAGCAGATTTTACAGGCTAACTTAGAATTGGTAGATTCGGGGTTTCTGCAAGTTTGCGAGGTAGTAGCAGAAAACCTGGCAGAGGAAGGACAGGAAAATCACGCTAATTTTTTACGGAATTTGGCCAGTCAGCTAGGGCAATTATTGGGGATGAATGATGAGGGAGATAGCGATCGCTCCGAAGGTGAAAAGCCCCAAGAGTATGGAAAGTTTATCCTAGACTTGTTGCAAGCAGTAAAAGATAGCAAGAGCGATATTAACGTAATTAACCCCATGCTGGCCGGGCGGCAACATCTCCTTAATGACCGTTTTGCCTATATTTTACAGCAAGTAGCCCAGCATTTAATTGCCGAACATCCCGAAGCAATTGAATCTATTCTCGGCGACATTGGAAACTTGAGTATTCATATTCGTGACTTTCCGCAGGGGAAAAGAGCGAATAATCTTGAAATTGCCATTACCGGTTATCAAATACTTTTAAATAATTGGGAATCGGGAAGCGAAAATTGGGCAAGGACGCAAAATAATCTGGCAATTGCCTACGCTGAGAGA
>NZ_JAUBRK010000015.1:34294-97019 GCF_036701825.1 Microcoleus sp. MOSTC5
ATCAGGGGAGAGAAAGCAGAGAATATAGAAGTTGCGATCGCATATTTCACTGCTGCATTAACCGTCTACACCCGCGATGCCTTTCCCGAAAAATGGGCCGGCACGCAAAATGATCTGGGAGAAGCCTACCGTAACAGAATCAGGGGAGAGAAAGCAGAGAATATAGAAGTTGCGATCGCATATTTCACTGCTGCATTAACCGTCTACACCCGCGAAGCTTTTCCCGAAGATTGGGCTATGACGCAAAATAATCTGGGAGTTGCCTACAGTAACAACAGAATCAGGGGAGAGAAAGCTGATAATATCGAAGTTGCGATCGCATATTTGACTGCTGCATTAACCATCCGCACCCGCCATGCCTTTCCCGAAAAATGGGCTAAGACGCAAAATAATCTGGCAATTGCCTACAGTGAAAGAATCAGGGGAGATAAAGCAGAGAATATCGAACTGGCGATCGCATCTTACACTGCAGCATTAACCATCCACACCCCCGATGCCTTTCCCGAGTATTGGGCCCAGACGCAAAATAATCTGGCAAATGCCTACAGTAAAAGAATCAGGGGAGAGAAAGCAGAGAATATTGAAAATGCGATCGCCTCTTTTACTGCTGCATTAACCATCCGCACCCCCGATGCCTTTCCCGAAAAATGGGCCCAAACGCAAAATAATCTGGCTTCTGCCTACAGTGGCAGAATCAGGGGAGAGAAAGCTCAGAATATCGAAAATGCGATCACATCTTACACTGCAGCATTAACCGTCTACACCCGCGATGCCTTTCCCCAAGATTGGGCAAGGACGCAAAATAATCTGGCTTCTGCCTACAGTGGCAGAATCAGGGGAGAGAAAGCTCAGAATATCGAACTGGCGATCACATCTTACACTGCGGCATTATCCGTCTACACCCGCGATGCCTTTCCCGAATATTGGGCAAGGACGCAAAATAATCTGGGAGAAGCCTACCGTAAGAGAATCAGGGGAGAGAAAGCTCAGAATATCGAACTGGCGATAGCATATTTCACTGCTGCATTAACCGTCTACACCCGCGATGCCTTTCCCGAAGATTGGGCTATGACGCAAAATAATCTAGCAAATGCCTACAGTGACAGAATCAGGGGAGAGAAAGCTCAGAATATCGAACTGGCGATCGCATCTTACACTGCTGCATTGTCCGTCCACACCCGCGATGCCTTTCCCCAAGATTGGGCTATGACACAAAATAATCTGGCAGCAGCCTACACTTACAGAATCAGGGGAGAGAAAGCTCAGAATATCGAACTGGCGATCGCATATTGCACTGCTGCATTAACCATCTACACCCGCGATGCCTTTCCCGAATATTGGGCAAGGACGCAAAATAATCTGGCAGCAGCCTACACTTACAGAATCAGGGGAGAGAAAGCAGAGAATATCGAACTGGCGATCGCATATTTCACTGCTGCATTAACCGTCTACACCCGCGATGCCTTTCCCGAAAAATGGGCTCTGACGCAAAATAATCTGGGAGAAGCCTACCGTAAGAGAATCAGGGGAGAGAAAGCAGAGAATATCGAACTGGCGATCGCATCTTGCACTGTTGCATTAACCATCCGCACCCCCGATGCCTTTCCCGAATATTGGGCCCAGACGCAACATAATCTGGCAGCAGCCTACAGTTACAGAATTAGGGGAGAGAAAGCTCAGAATATCGAACTGGCGATCGCATCTTACACTGCTGCATTGTCCATCCACACCCGGGATGCCTTTCCCGAATATTGGGCTCTGACGCAAAATAGTCTGGCAGCAGCCTACGCTTACAGAATCAGGGGAGAGAAAACTCAGAATATCGAACTGGCGAAAAAGTGTTTCCACAATGCTTTAACTATTAGAACTCGCGAGGCTTTCCCACAAGAACATACAGAAATTTTATCTAATTTAGGTAATCTTTACCAAAGTAACCAGCAATGGCAACTCGCTTATGATACCTATGCCACAGCGATTGAAACAGTAGAATTTTTACGGGGCGAGATTCAATCTGGGGATGAAACCAAACAGAAATTAGCCGAAGAATGGAATCAACTCTATCTGGGCATGGTAAAAGTTTGCATCGAACTGCAACGCTACACCGAAGCTGTGGAATTTGCCGAACGTTCCAAGGGGCAAAACTTAATCGAGTTGCTGTCAGTGAAAGATTTGTACCCCAAAGGAGAAATTCCCCCCCAAGTGCGCCAAGAGTTGCAACAGTTAAGACAACGAATTGCCAAAGAAAATCAACGGTTAAAACAAGCTGAAGAAAAAAATTATGACTTCATCAACCAACTGCGCCAAGATTTAGCTGCAAAATATCCCTATACACCTCTCAAATTTGGTGAAATTCAGAAGTTAGCCGATGAAAAAACAGCCATTGTAGAATGGTACATTTTGGGCGATAGTTTTTGTGCTTTCCTCATCGCGAACGCTGCCCCCCAGCCCCCCTTAAGAAGGGTGGAGAAAGAGGGATCGGAATCCCCCTTGAAAATGGGAGAGAATCAATTAGAAGTTACACAGTTATCTCACAGCGAACCCGATCGACATTCAGCACCCCCCTTATTAAGGGGGGCTGGGGGGATCGGATTTTGGCAATCATCACCGCAAGATTTAGAAAAACTAATTGATTGGGTAATTGAATATTTAGGAAGTTATGGAAATTATAGATACAGGTTATCTAATGAATGGAAAGATAGTCTACAGGAAAAACTAGCAAATCTAGCCCAAATTCTTCACATCGATGAAATACTCAATTCGATTCCCGAAATCTACGATAAACTAATCCTGATTCCCCACCGCTACTTGCACCTGTTCCCTCTCCACGCCCTCCCGGTGAGTAGGGAAAATTGGCAGCGCTTTCACCCGAACAACCAAAATTGCCCCCTGAATCCCTGTCTCGTTGACTGCTTCGATAATGGAGTTTCCTACGCCCCCAGTTGTCAACTATTGCACCAAGTCCAAAAATACGAACGCGGTAAATTCGATAAGTTATTCGCCATTCAAAACCCCACAGATAACTTGATGGCAGCCGAAATGGAAGTACAAAGCATCAAAAACATCTTCCCCAAGTCAGAAACTTTAGCTAAACAAGATGCCAAAAAAGGCGAACAATCCGAGTCAAAGTTAGAAATAGCCGAAAAAGTCGCCGACAGCCATCATCTGTTCTTTTCCTGTCACGGTTCCTTCGACCCCAACGCACCCCTAAAATCTGGTTTACAGCTATATGATGGTACTCTCACCCTAGAAGAAATCATCCGCTATTTCAACCTCAGTCAATGCAGCCTAGTCACCCTTTCCGCCTGCGAAACCGGACAAGTCCAACTCGACGACACCGACGAATACATCAGCCTCACCAGCGGTTTCCTACTAGCTGGTAGTCCCAGTTTATACGTCAGCCTGTGGTCAGTAAACTCCCTTTCTACAGCAATTTTACTGATCAAAACCTACGAAAACATCTACCACCAACCCGGTAAATTCGCCCTAGCATTAAGCCAAGCCCAAATCTGGATGCGAGACACCGACATCCAAGGCTTCCTCGACTGGACAAACCAATGTCACCTCCTAGACACTGACTGGCGAGAAACCTTACAATACTGCTTGGAAGAGGACAAAGCAACTCAAGGAGTCTGTGCTAAAATCTATCAAAACCCCTATCATTGGGCCGGCTTCTCTGCGGCTGGCAAAGGAGAGCAAAACATGACTAATAGCAGCAACAAAATAGAAATTTTCCAGCAATTAATTCAATCAGATTTATTTTTTAACTTGAGATATGCCCTAGCTTCTCTCAAAGTTGAATTAACAGACAATGATGACAACAATGTCGGACTTATTGAAAAGTGGCTGCAAGATAAGCCAGCAATGAAGCTTCAATACAGGGCTAAGGTGATGAAATCAGAGGAAGTTAAATTACCCAATAAAGGGCAATCACCCACTAAGCCGGGACAGCAAAGTCAAATTTTGAAAGACACCCTAGAAAATATGACGATAGCTGCGGAAAAACCTCCTGAAGCAAATCAAGATACGCCGTCTTCTCCATGAAAAAATTTAGTATCAGTGTTTGTTATTTCCATCTCAATCAGACTTTAGCTGAACCTCCGGATCGAGTTTCACCTACAGCCGAGTTTATTTGGGAAAATCTGATTAAACTAAGTGAAAAACTGCCTTTCACTGAACTCAAAGATTTAAAATCTCAATTAGTTTGCTACGAATTTGATGGAGAATACCAGGATTTCAAACATCAGACAAAAACCTTAAATTTAATCAATCAATGGCTAACCAAAGAACAAGAGAAGATCGTACTTACTGCGATTCACAAAAATCAATTAGCGATTAGCGGGAATCTGCAACCCTTCCTATGGCATGATACCTACGCTTTCGATCTAACTTTATCTCCCGCCGATGATGAGCGAGATATTGCAGCAGCAGAAATCGATTTATTTGAACCTAGCAGCCTTTTCTTAGACTTTTCGGAAAACACTCTCGGTGAAACCATCTGGCTTTACGGACAAACAGAAATACCTGATACAGAATGTCAAGGCGTAGCTGATGAATTAGTGAGAAATCTGCTAAAAAACACTAACTTTACATTTAGATTAGTCCATAAAGGTAACTTGCTCAAAGTTCCCCTATTTGAATATGAAATTAGCCAAGCAAATCAACCCAATAAACTCTATCGGATTTTAGTTTGGATCGACAATCAAGGGATATCTCCAGATGTAACCTCTGTTTATGACGATTTATTTAACTCACTCTTGACTCGCCACAAAATTGAATATATTTACCAACAAGCGAAAAAAAGTTATATTGCAGCCAGAAAAGCTTACAGCGAACTAGAAGCAAAGATTACACAATTCAAGCAAGATAAGCCCTTAGAAGAACTGCAAAAACTTCTCGAATCAATGCCCGAACTATCTATGCAGTATCAACGGCAACTGCGAAATCTGCAAGGGCATTATACCACAATCAAAACCAATCAGCTCAACTATCAAACTTACTTACAAAAATTCTGGCAACCGGGCGATATTCCCAGTTGGCGAGAGTTTGGCAAAATTACCTGCAAGCGCTATCTGGACCAAATAGAAATCTACCTCAGTTATATCCAGCCGGGTAAAGACTTAATCGGCGAATTTATCAATACATTGCGGGGTTTGGTGGAAATAGAACAAGCCAAGTCCGATCGCAAATTGCAAGAACTGTTACAGATTAAGGAAGATAGGGAAAAAGAGCGCGATCGCAATTTACAAATTACCATAGCCGTTATCGGTGTGGGTATAGGCGTTGCGGGGGTTGTTTCCAGCAGCTACACCTTGGCTGTAGACAAACCTTGGGCATCACCCTCTTTCCAGCATCCTCTGCCGCTTCATCCTTTCTTTAGTGCCGTTATAATTAGTTGCTTGTGCGGTGGAGTCTTGGGATGGCTTGCTTTGCTGACTGCTCGTAAAGTGCTAAAATCATCATCCGATAGGCAAAGTGTATCTGGTTCCCAAAGTCAACCAGTTAATCCTGTTTTGCAGGAAGCGGAAGAAGTGCGATCGACCAGAGATACAGAAGTTCGATAAGATAGAATTAGGTTCGCCACTGATTAAGCCAGCGAACTTGCCCTTTCCAGTCAGTAGCTTGTGTTTCTGAAAGCAGTCGATCGAGCGAAGCAATTAGACTAGATAATGTCCAACTGTTTTGAGCAGCCAAAATGATGCCACCATGTTCGGGATAACGCTGAGCTAAAACCTGAAAATCCCGGATATTAAACGTAAAAATACACCGCCCTCGCGCTGTTGCTTCTAGCAATTGAGCCTCATCGCTAGCATTTAAAGCCATCCACTCAGTCGGTGTCCGAGTGACATCGTGACTGCGAGATAAAAGGGCGGCTTGCAAAGCTTTAATAGAGGTATCGGCATCTAGATGCAATAGCGGTTTAGACATTAGCAGCTTCGATAATTTGCTCAGCGGCAATAGATGCGTCTATTTCTTGATGGTGAGCCACATAAAAAGCGAGAACATCGTTCACTCGATCTTCACTTAAGCCATACTCAGTGGCAATTTGGTTTGGAGAAAAACCCCATTTCTGCGCTGCGATGACTACTGTTTGCACCCGCAACCGAGTGCCGCGCAAAACGGGAACGAGTTCGCCGCTAGCGCCGCGCACATAGGTGATTTCAGGAAAAGCCGGGTCGTCATTCCGCTGGTTGAGGGTAGCGACTTTTTCGGCTACAGCCCAGAGGATAAACTGATCGAACGAAATGCCTTGGAGTGTTGCCAATTTTTCAGCTTCTTGCTGTAACTGAACGGGTAAGTTTAAGGCGTAGGATGTCATCGATCTAACTTCCGTTTGCTAATATAATTTCATCGGTTCATTCTTTAACAACTTCCATCAACTCCTCAATCAAAACATCGAGGGTGCGAGCTATCTTTTGAATGGATGTGATATCAACCGTTGCTAGTCCTTCCGATCGAGCATAGTGCCTGACTGTGCTGTACGGAACCTCGGATCGATCGGCAACATCCTTTAGCGTCCATCCTTTTTCGTCAGCCAACTCTCGAATTCGGAACCTAACTAACCCCATTCTACTTGACAAACGATAAGTATCTATCGTTTAATATTTGTAATCACAAAGACGATCGCCCTCAGACCTGATAAATCAAGGGCAATCGCCTCTCTAACCATCCACTTTCGTGGAAAGGATTTTCCTATGATACCAAAAGAACTCACTTATCGCGATCGACTTAAACCTTGGTGTATAATTCGCCAACTCCCAAACTGTCAGCGGTTAACAGTCGCCCGTTTTAGTCGTCGCCCTGATGCCGAATCTTACTTGAATGCACTGCGTCGCTTAATGCCCGCAGTCACACATACAATTGTTTTCGTAAATGCGCTGTGCGTCAATGAAACCAGCGTTCCTATTCAAACACAATTGTCGATCGACAGTTAAAGAATGCTTAGTTCGATCGAGTTTTCGAGAATCCCATCTAAAACTCGATCGACTTTCTAGAAAAACCACTCAATATAAAACAACTGCCGACAGCAAAAACTGTCAACAGTTGTTCTATATATTCAATGCGGATGGCGAGACTCGAACTCGCAAGGACATATTGCCACACGCACCTCAAGCGTGCGCGTATACCAATTCCGCCACATCCGCTCTTTCTGGCAATCTCCGGGATTTTTTGCGTTACGAGTTAAAGATCCACAGGTTGAGGTTCCTGACATTTAACTTGTGACTTGCCCTTTTGCACCGCCGATTTACAATCATAGCACCACTACCAGCCAAATGTAAAATAAACTTTTATGAACAATTTCTGCAAAACCATTATCCAGAACATACCGAAAGGCATTATTGTACAGAATATTGAGTGAATTAAGCAGCGAAGATGGGGTTCTCGAAAATTTTAATCGCTAATCGGGGAGAAATAGCTCTCCGCATACTGCGCACCTGCGAGGAAATGGGGATTGCCACGGTCGCCGTTCACTCCACCGTAGATAAACACGCCCTGCACGTCCAGTTGGCAGACGAAGCCGTTTGCATCGGCCCCCCCACCAGCAGCAAAAGCTATTTAAACATCCCCAACATCATCGCGGCCGCCCTGACGCGCAACGCCGCAGCCATTCACCCGGGCTACGGATTCCTCTCGGAAAACGCCCGATTTGCGGAAATCTGCGCCGACCATCAAATTACCTTCATCGGCCCTTCTCCTGCCGCGATGCGGGCGATGGGCGACAAATCCACCGCCAAAGAAACTATGCAGCGGGTGAAAGTCCCCACAGTTCCCGGTAGCGAGGGATTGCTGGCGGACGAACACGAAGCTTTGTCGATCGCCCGCGACATCGGCTATCCTGTGATGATCAAAGCCACAGCCGGCGGTGGTGGCCGGGGGATGAGGCTAGTGAGAGAAGCATCCGAACTCCCCAAACTATTCTCCGCAGCCCAAGGCGAAGCCGATGCAGCCTTCGGCAATCCCGGAGTCTACCTCGAAAAATTCATCGAAAAACCCCGGCACATCGAAATCCAAATCCTCGCCGACAACTACGGTAACGTCATCCACCTCGGCGAGAGAGATTGTTCCATTCAGCGCCGACATCAGAAACTCCTCGAAGAAGCCCCCAGCCCAGCCCTCACCCAGAAACTCCGAGATCAGATGGGTCACGCAGCCGTCGCCGCCGCCAAATCCATCAACTACACGGGTGCCGGCACAGTCGAATTTTTGCTTGACAAATCGGGCAAGTTCTACTTCATGGAAATGAACACCCGCATCCAAGTAGAACATCCCGTCACCGAGATGATTACAGGCCTCGATTTGATAGCCGAACAAATTCGGATCGCCCAAGGCGAAAAACTGCAAATCAAGCAAAACCAAGTAATTCTCAACGGCCACGCCATCGAGTGCCGCATCAATGCCGAAGATCCCGATCGCAATTTCCGACCTCACCCCGGCAGAATCAGCGGTTATTTGCCACCCGGCGGCCCGGGTGTGCGGATGGACTCTCACGTTTACACCGATTACGAAATACCCGCTTACTACGATTCTTTAATCGGTAAATTGATAGTATGGGGGCGCGATCGACCTTCAGCGATCCGGCGCATGAAACGCGCCCTGCGGGAATGCGCCATCACCGGCGTCCCCACAACTCTGGGCTTTCACCAAAAAATCCTCGATAGCCCTGAATTTCTCAACGGCGAGGTTTACACCAATTTCGTCGAACAGTTCATGAACAATAGTCAGTAGTCAGTTGGCAGTAGGCAGTTGGCAGTTGGCAGTAGGCAGTTGGCAGTTGGCAGTTGGCAGTTGGCAACTAACCCATGCCCCATGCCCCATGCCCCATGCCCCATGCCCCATGCCCATGCCCCATGCCCCATGCCCGCTGACTCTTACATCATCATCGTCAGGAGTCCTTGCTGACCGAGAATCATTTCTCGCAGCAAGCTACAGATACCGACCCAAATAATCGGCGTAATGTCCACCCCGCCGATCGGCGGTACAATCTTTCTAGTTACGGCTAAAAAAGGTTCCGTCGGCCAAGCAATCAGACTCAACGGCAACTTGCTCAGGTTCACCTCGGGATACCAAGTCAGAACGATCCGAAAAATAAAGAGCAAAGTCATCAGCACTAGGACAGAGCCCAGAATCCAACTTGCAACGGTAATACCAGTCATGGGTCTTATCTCGAAATCTTAAGTTTTGTTAAGTCAGCCGTTCATAATTTTAACCGTTTCACAGGTGCGATCGAAAGTATAAAATTAATAAAAATCAAATTGTTGTAACAAAGGCTTTGAATCTATGACTCCTTCTCTCGCGAACTTTTTGTACAGCCTGCTGGTGGGCGTGGCTGTGGTAGTGATTCCAGCAACGATCGGCCTGATCTTCATCAGCCAAAAAGACAAAATCAAGCGCACCTAAAAAGTCTGGGGGGCTTCAAGTCCGGCGTAAAAGTCAATTTTCGCCTGCACGTCGGGCCTTTCCCCGATCCGAAAAACCTCAGCTACCAGCAACTGTGAAGGCAAAACCTTCGGTTGACTGCCAAGCTGAGGTTTTTTCCCGTTAAACTCATTATTATACTCAGTTCCTAAGCTGAAACCCTGACCGGACGCTGCCCCAGAAAGCACAGTCGGGATAACAGACTTAATGATAGATGTAAAATCTAACTCGCTAACATAGGAAAGACATAGGAGATAGGCTAATGGTCAATTTAGGATTGAACTGGAGCAGCCTGTTAGGGATCATCCTAGCAGTAGCAGGGGCAGGACTGTACTTTCTGCGATCGTGGCGTCCCAAACTAGCCCGAGACCACGATATTTTTTTTGCAGCAGTCGGCCTGCTGTGCGGCGGTATTCTGTTATTTCAAGGATGGCGGCTTGACCCAATTCTGGCCTTCGGTCAATTTCTGCTCACCGGTTCGGCCATATTTTTTGCTGCAGAAAGCATTAAGCTGCGGGGAGCAACCACCGCCCAAGCCAAAAGTCGCGCTCAATACGTAGATGAAGAGCGACCTGTCAGCAACGCCTACGGTTACGAAAGCTACGATTCCGACATCGAGCAGCTAGAACCAGAGGAAGACTATCCGCAGCGTCCCCGGATCAGAGGCAGCCAAGACTACCGTTCCTCCCGGGAAGCCTACGACGACGAACCCCGCCGCCGTCCCTCGAATCGCAACGGCAGCGTTAACACCTCCAAGCCCGAGTCGTCCGATCGACGAGCATCGCGCAAACGTCCCTCTCGCCCAGAAGCAGAAGCCTCGCCTGCCCAAGAGTCTGACAACTGGGACGTTTCAGACAACCCCGAAGAAAGACCGACCCGCAGCCGCAGCAGTCGCCCCCCTGCTTCGGAAAACCGCAGTTCCGATACGCCGCCGAGAACCAAAAAACCCCGTCCTGCGGAAGCATCCAGGTCTCGCCCCAGCAACCGCGACGTGGAAGCACCGCCATCAGACTACGTGGAGTATCGACCTGTAGAATACCCGGAAGACCAACCGGATAATTCCCCCAATTTCGACAAATAGGCAAACATAAGTAGGTGGGTGAAACTAAACATTTATCCCCCAGCTCCGGCTTGGGACACCGCAGAACTCTAAGTTGCGTTTATTGATACCCATCTACTTATTATCAGATATTAGACTTATTAAAAAAACCGTAAATAGGGAGTGTGAAACCGCAGACAAACGCAGATATACACAGATAAAAGCTAATTTTTTTCTAAAAAAACCTTTTAACATACCGAACCAGTGGAACTAATCGACAGCATAATAATCTAAATATAAAATCCTCAATCTAAAATCAGCAAGATGCCTTTACTCGAAATAGGAGATCCGGCTCCCTGGTTTTCCATTCCTTCTACAAATAACCCCTTATTTAATTTCTCGACGGTTGGCGGCCGGCGAGTCGTGCTGTTTTTCTTTGGCAGCGCAGCTTTTGAACAAATTCAAGTTATCCTCAAAAGCTTTCAAGAGCGATCGGAGGAATTCCAAAGCTTGCAAGTAGCGCGGTTCGGAGTGAGCGTTGACCCAGCAGACAAAGAACAAAACAGACCAACAACTATTGCTCCGTCATTCCTCTTTTTCTGGGACTTAGACAAAAAAGTCAGCCAGCAGTACGGTGTTTCCCATGATGTTGAACAAAATGGAGTTGGCGGAGTTCACTATGCACCCCAAACTTTTGTTATCAACGAAAACCTTCAGATAATTAATATATTGCCGATGGGCGAACCGCACCAACACGCCCAGCAAGTATTAGATTTTTTCAAAACTTTGCCCCCAATTGAGGAAGCCCGAGCCGCCACTCGCCACGCCCCGGTGTTAGTAATTCCTAACGTTTTGGACAAAAAGTTTTGCCGTACTTTGATCGATATGTACAAAGCTAATGGTGGCAGTCCCTCGGGCTTTATGAGGCAAATAGAGGGGAAAACCGTTGGCCTGCACGACGACACTTTCAAAAAGCGCCGAGATTTCTTTATTAAAGACGAGGATTTCCGGCGAGAATTGAATGCGATTATTTTGCGCCGGGTGCGGCCGGAAATAGAGAAAGCTTTTCAGTTTACAATTACCAGGTTTGAACGGTATTTGATAGGTTGTTACGATGCCCAGAGCGGCGGTTATTTTCTGCCGCACCGCGACAACACTAGCAAAGCTACGCTGCACCGCAAGTTTGCGATGACGCTAAACTTGAATGTGGGAGAGTACACGGGGGGATTTTTACGGTTTCCAGAGTACGCGCCGCACGGTTATAAAGGCGATTCTGGCACGGCGATTATTTTTTCGTGTTCTTTGCTGCATGAAGCGACTTCCGTGATTAGCGGTCAGCGTTTTGCTTTGCTGTCATTTTTTTACGGTGATGAGGAGGCTGAGGTGCGGAAAGCTAATTTCAAGTATCTTGCTGCTGATTCAGATTCCCGAATTGAAGAACCGGCGTGAGGAAGGTCACTACCGTTGTGCAAGTCCTAAAATAATTACAGAGGGTAGTTAGCAGTTAGCAACAAAACTTAATTCCTAGCTACCGATCGCTAAATACTAAAATCGATCGCCATGAATTTCACACTTCTAAGTTTAGCAGTATCGGGAATTTTAACGGTTGGGGTAACAGCCAGCGCCAGTGCGGTTGTTACGACATCCCCTGTACGGCAATCAACAGATTTAACGGAATTTAACTCGGTGCATTCCCAGGGTGCGATCGCCCAAAATGTCGATGAACAAACCAATATTCGCGTCTACGAAAAAGCCAGCCCTGCGGTTGTTAGCGTCGATACCGGTAAATCTAACGGTAGCGGTACAATTATCAGCCCTGACGGCATGGTGTTAACGAACGCCCACGTTGTTTCGGCTGGCGGTACCGTGAATATAATTCTGTCAGACGGCAGAAAGCTTGTGGCCGATGTCGTCGGATTCGGCGAAGAAGGTCTAGACTTAGCCGTGGTTAAGATTCGCGGTCAAAACAATTTGCCCACCATTCCTTTAGCCCGTCCCGGTTCGGTGAAAGTCGGGCAACAAGCATTTGCGATCGGCAATCCATTCGGTCAATTTCAAGGTACTTTTACAGTCGGAATTGTCAGCCGCATCGACCTCGATCGGGGCTTAATTCAAACCGACGCCGCCATCAATCCCGGCAATTCTGGAGGGCCGCTGCTCAACAGTTCAGGAGAATTAATCGGCGTCAATACTTCTATTTTTACTCGCGGTCGAGGCGGTGGCAGTATCGGTATCGGTTTTGCAATTTCAGCAGACAAAGTACCCGCTTTCCTGACAGCGGTAAGAGAAGGGCGAGCTCCCCGCGTGGCTCAAACCCGATCGCCCTTTGGCAACAAATCACCTGAAAAACTCGCCTTAAACGGGCCCGCCGTCAGTGGCAAACTCACCAACCAGTCTAGCGTTCTGCCCACCGATAACAGCTTTTTTGACCTCTACTCGTTTGAGGGAAAAGCGGGTCAGCAAATCACAATAGAAATGAAAAGTCAAGAGATTGACCCTTATTTAATATTGCTCGGACCCAACCAGCGCGAAATTGCTCAAGACGATGACGGAGCAGGCAGTAAAGACGCCAGAATTACAGTTAGGCTGCCAGCAGACGGGACTTACACGTTAGTGGCCAATTCCTACGAAGCTAGGCAGTCGGGGGCTTATACGTTAGAACTGAAAGCGAGTGCTTCTACCGGCACTTCTCGGGCAATTTTGCAAGAAGAAGCTGCTTTAGTGGCAGGCGGTCCGGTATTGCCGTCTGACAACAGTCTGTATCGCGAGTATACTTTTGAAGGTCGATCGGGTCAGTCTGTAGCCATTTCCCTAGAAAGTACAGATTTCGATCCCTATGTGGCTATCTTTGGCCCTAACGGCCGATTAGTGGCAGAAAATGACGATGCGAGCGATTCGACTAAAAATGCGTTTCTGAGCGTTACTTTGCCCGCTACGGGTCGCTATCGCGTAATTGTCAATGCTTATGATGCTTCGGGCCGGGGTCGTTACACTCTAACTGTCCGTTGAAAATGGGTAATGGGGAATTGGTAATGGGGAATTGGTAATGGGGAATTGGTAATGGGGAATTGGTAATGGGGAATTATTTTTCTTCCTTCTTCCTTCTTCTTCTTCCTTCCTTCCTTTTTGCTTCCTTCCTTTTTCCTTCTTCCTCCTTTCTTCTTTGCAAATCGAGGTAATTCATGCGTCAAGTTAGATTTTGGGCGATCGCGCCAATTGCTCTGGTAGCTACTTTTTCTGGCAAGCCGACTCTCTCTTCGCCAGTTTCAAATTTAGGTGGAGTTGCTAACAGCAGTTCTACCCTCATTTCAGCAGAATTTCCTCAAAATTCACCTGATGCGAACCCTGCTGGTAAGGCTGTTTTAGCTCAAGCAAGCCCCAACCCGTCGCCATCACCACAGAGTTCGCCAACTCAGAGTCCAACTGTACAACCTTTGCCGAGTCCCGATCCGGGTTCATCTAAGGTCATTTTAGAGCAAAACGGAGAACTCACCCCTGCTAAGTCATCTGTACTGCCCTCGGACAGCAGTTTGTACGATGAGTATACCTTTGAAGGCACTCAGGGTCAGAAAGTGGTTGTTACCGTAGAAAGTACCGAGTTTGATACTTATCTCGCTATTTTCAACTCCCAGGGCGAGCTACTTGCAGAAAATGATGATGTGACGCAGCAAAATTCCAATTCTGAGCTTAGTGTTACCTTGTCTGCGAGCGGTCGCTACCGCGTCATTGTCAATGCTTACGAGCCGCCTCCAAAAGGTAGAGGCAAGTACAGTTTGACCGTCCGCGAAACAACTGGAAATTAGTTTGAACGAAATCCCTATCCATTATCTATGTGAATAATTTCTCGATAGGCGACTGGAAACCAAGCTTAAAAGTACAGGTTAAATTTGCACTAACTTAACTTGATTTCCGCTTTTTATAAGCAGGAATGCAGGTAAAAAATGGATAATTATCTATTTTTTTACCTGCTTTTTTATAGTAAAAGTAAGAAGGAAGAAGGTTTTAGTTATTTACGATAGAAGGAAGAAGAAATAGACCGCATTAGTTTCAGGGACTAAGAACGTCCTAAGCGTGTTGGCGGTTGCTAAATGAATAGGATTTACGCATCGTTGCCCTGAAATCTAGTTTTTTACCAAAATACTTTGTGGCAGCCCTATGATCGGTAAAAAACCAGGTTTTAGAGCATTTTTAGTGCCTGATATACCGATCGATTTAACGCAGACCCAGCCAGGTGAAAAAATCCTGGCGAGTGAAGAATTCTAGCAGCAAAAGTCCGACGAATCCCACCATCGCAAATCGTCCGTTGATTTGTTCGGCGTAGGCATTCCACCCAAAGGCTGGTTCTGCTTGTTTTGGGGTATTTGGGGTTGTCGGTTTTGGGGATGGAGGAGTTTTAGCAGTCATTTAAAAGTTTTGAGTTTCGTGTTTTGAGTGATGATTTTTGGGAAGCTTTGCGATCGCACAACTTGTAATTTACCAGGAAAATGACAACCGATCGCTAATCTGCTGACTTTTCTAAACTTTGAACCGATTCGATCAGATTTCGCACCGTTTCAGTACCTTCTGAAGGCTCAAAAAACAGTGGGAACTTGCCGCGAGCGATCATTCTCAAACCCAACGGGCCCAGACTCAGCAAACCTTTAACGTCGCGGAAGTAGTTTCCTACTACTTCGATGCCAAATTTGCGCTCGTCTATCCAGCCGCCTTCTTTGACCAGATCGATTAAAACTTTGCGGTGGCGGATCGATCGACTGGCTTGGTCGTCTTTGCGATCGAGAATCTCTTGTTTAATCTTACCAATTTGATCCATCGGCGCGACTTCCATCGGACAAACCGAGTTGCAGTAGTAACAGCGGGTGCATCCCCAGACCCCTGCGGTGCCCTCGTTGTATTTTTCGAGCCGATTTTCGGTTTCGCTGTCCCGGGAGTCGGCGATCGTGCGGTAAGCTTTGGCGAGGGCGTGGGGGCCGACAAATTCCGGGTTGACTTCGCGGGCGTTGCACTCAGAATAGCACGCGCCGCAGAGGATGCAGTTGCCGGTTTGGTCGAGTTTCGATCGCTCTTCTGGAGTTTGCAGAAATTCGCGTTCTGGAATTGCTCGCGAGGCGGTGCTGACATAGGGTTCCACTGCTTCCAGGTTGTCCCAAAAACTGGTCATGTCAACAACCAAATCTTTAATGACCGGCATATTTCCCATTGGGGCGACGGTGATTTCTGGGATGAAATCGACAGGCTTTTCTGCTGAACTGGAATGGGCTATTTTGTCAAGTCTTGCGAGTTCGCTGGCCACATTTTCTTTGCAAGCTAATGCCGATCGACCGTTAATTCGCATAGAACAACTGCCGCAAATTGTATTGCGACAATTTTTGCGAAAAGCTAATGTGCCGTCCTGTTCCCACTTGATGCTGTTGAGGCAGTCGAGGATGGTATTGCTCTCTTCCACGTCTAGGGTGTAAGTGTGAACCCGGGGAGCCTCGTTTTGATTTTGGCGGACTACGTTAAAGCGGACTTTCATATTTTGAGGGAGGAATTTAGTGTCTATTTTAAACTGAATTTTCTGGTTTTCTAAAAACCTATTGTTGTTTTTTACAACTACCTAAAGTAAGAGATTTAACCAGTTTTATTATTGTTTGATAAAAGGCAATAAGTCCAAAGTGGTAAATCCTAAATTGTAACTTTTTTAAGCGGATTTTTTGAGATGTTAATAGGAGAGACAAGTAATTGAGCGCTGCAGTTCGCGAGTCGGAGGTGCCTGATGTCCAGCTTGTTTGTCTTAACTTTCATGTTTTCAACGCCGGCTTTTTGTCTGGGTCTGCTAAATCCTCAATGGGTGGGACTGGGAACTCGCAAGCGATCGACTGCCTTGTACGGCGGGTTGATGGCAGTTTCGTTCCTTGTGCTTGGGGTTACAGCACCTAAGCCGCCGCAACCAGTTTCCTCGGGGCTGCTGGCCTCAACTGAATCGCCAGAATTTAGAGTCAGCGCACCTTTGCGCTGAACGTAGCTGGGTATGCATATCACTTTTATGGCAGCGTTACCAGAAATTTTACCAGGACTTACGCCCGGTTGGGGCGAGAAACCTAGTTTTTTTAATAAAAATACTTGGTTATACTCATTTACTGCAATTAAAAACTCCGGTTTCTCGGCGTCGGAGTGCGATCGCGAACTGTAGGAAAAAATCTTGGGTTTAGTAAGAAGAAATACACTCATAAACCGGGTTTCACCCGCGTAGGATATCCAGCGTTCTATTTACTTTGTAAATCATAGGGATTTGGGATTGGGTCTACCGCTAAAGAAGGAAGTTCACTTTTCAGGACTTACGCGCAGGGATTAAATAAATCGGGTTTTTTAAACAAATATCCTTCCTGATTCACTTCGTATTTTGGTAAAACAAACCCGGTTTCTGCGTCCTGGACTACTTCTATTTTTTACTGGTAAAGATCGCTATGTCTAATTTTTTCGTTTTAAGCTTTCTATTGTCGATCCCTGCCTTTTTTCTGGGTATTGTTAATCCGAAATGGGTGGCCGCACCAACCCGCAAGCGATCGGTCGCGATGTACGGCGGGTTGATGGCGGCTTCGTTTGTACTTGTTGGTGTAACCGCACCCAAACCGCTAAGCCAAGTTTCGGTGACGCCGGAGGCAACCGCTCCGCTAAAATCATCTCAAACCGCTAAGCCGTCACTGCTTTCGGCAGTGCCGACACCCAAGCCGGAGACTGCGAAAACGCTATTACAAACACCGAAACCTGCAATTTCTGCGGAGGTACCTGCACTTGCCAAACCAGATCCCGATCGCAAATTGCCATCTTCAGTCAAATCTGTTGAACGAACCGCAGAGATTGCTCTTGATGCACCACAGCAGCCAAAGGAAGATACCAAGAAAGTTATTTACGAGTCTTCTAAACCGAAGGTTAAAAGTGCCGATTTTCCCAGTTGCGTTAACTCGGATTGCAATTGTTCTGACTTTGCGACTCAAGCCGAAGCGCAACAAGTGTTAGAGGCATATCCGGGCGATCCGTTTAAGCTCGATCGAGATAAAGACTCGATCGCTTGCGAAACGCTGCGTTAGATTCGATCTCAGTTCGCGATCGCAAAAACCCGGTTTCTTCATGTAATTTGGTCATATACGCTCGATCGCGACACGAGAAACCGGGTTTTTTTGGGTAGCGTGCGATCGCGAACTGAATCTGCCAACATCCTCGGTTAATGATGAAGGCTTTTTTCGGTGCTTGTACTGATTTGAAGATGGAAATCGATCGGCTAACATGATTTGATTGTTGAGCTTGCGGTGCTGGTGCGTCTATGACTTACAGCTTGAGAATTGTCGATTTGCCAACGAGTGAACGGCCACGGGAGCGGCTGATGGCGGGTGGCCCGAAAAGTTTGGCTACTGCGGAATTGATTGCGATTCTGCTGGGTACCGGTCAGGGACAAGGCAAACTTTCCGCCGTCGGGCTCGGGCAGTATATTTTAAATCAGTTGAGTTTGCATTCTCGCGATCCTCTGGCTGTGCTGCGCAGTATTAGCGTTCAGGAGTTGACGCAGATTCACGGGATTGGCCCTGCTAAGGCGACTTCGATTTTGGCTGCAGTGGAGTTGGGAAAGCGGGTGTTTCAGTCGCGGCCGCCGGAAATGGCTGTGGTTGACTCTCCGCAAGCGGCGGCGGATGCTCTGAGTCACGATTTGATGTGGCAGTCTCAGGAACGTTTTGCTGTGGTGCTGCTGGATGTGAAAAATCGGCTGCTGGGTACTCAGGTAATTACGATCGGCACGGCTACGGAAACTTTGGCTCACCCGAGGGATATATTTCGGGAGGTGATCCGCCAAGGGGCTACGCGGGCGATTATCTCGCACAATCACCCCTCGGGAATTGTGGAGCCGAGCCCGGAGGATATTGCTTTGACGCGGCAGTTGCTGGCGGGAGCGCAGTTTTTGTCGATTCCGCTACTGGATCACTTGATTTTGGGGAATGGGGATTTTCGGAGCTTGCGACAGACGACGACGCTTTGGGACGATTATCCCCAGGGGGATTGAACTCTTATACTTAACTAATTTGATAGCTGTCATTAGTTATTTGTATCTTTGGGCTGCCGACGGCTGAATCACCTGTTACAGGAGGCAAATTTTCAGGCTGGAGTCCCGGGCGAGAGCGTGTTTTGGCTGAATGTCGCTGCTGATACTTAGTTTCGATCGCAACTCGGTTAATCTATTATAGGTAGGCTGAAGAGGTCGCTAATCCGATTTTTTTTTAGCATACTAAACGTATACTGAACCAGCACCTAAATACCCAGTTATTAAGAAATTCTTAAATGGGATGTAAAATACACGGTGTGGTGATAGGAGGAGAACGTGTTTCTGAGACTTGCAGAACAACACCGTAAATTCGTTCAAGATTTGGTAATGAACCTGCAAGCTTTAGCGATCGTGCTAGAGCATCGGGGTTATCTGGCATCCTGCTACACTTGCGGGGGTCAGATGAACAGTGCCTCATTTATGGTCAGTTTGACGGACAACCATCTGATTCGATTTTTAGTGTCAGATTACGGTATCACTTGGACTGAGATGCGGGACGACCGCGAACTCATGAAACTAGAAGGTGCAGAAGCGATTAATCAGTTACAAGAACTGGCAAATCTCGTAAAGTATCAAATCCAACCTTCGGAAGCTACTTTAGCGACGGCGCAGTGAGTGTAGCGATTGCACGGTTCCGAGGAAGGCGACGCAAGAAAGTGGGTGCTTGTCTGCTAAAACCGAATCCCCAGCGAGTTAGTTGATAGGGTTCATTTAGGTGCACAGCGATGGCTGCTCAACAGACAAGGGTGCTTTCAGGGTGCCTTGAGACTGTTTAGCGCTCAGTCGATCGAACTCTCATCGGGCAGACGGCATACTTTATGCAAAAAGTCTCAAACTTGGAACCTCTAGTTTTTTTTCAGCAGTTGATTCTCCCTTGAGAGCGATTAGCAAAATGTAGAAGTGCGACTGCTCGTCGGCTGCGATGTTAATTTCTCACTTTGCCATTCAAAAGTCAAGGAATTGAAATTAACTTTGAGCAGGCAGGTAGGATTTAACATCCAGAGTGAGGATGAGGCTGTGAAGATTGGGTGAAGCGCAGACCGAGGGCTATGGCATACGGGCGATTCAGCAGTCAACTGCAAAGTCGGTAAGGCTTAATTCGAGCCATTAGTCTGTGCTTGGTTGAAAACATCTTCATTTGTCTAAAATTCCCTGTTTGTATAGTCGCGAATTCCATGAGACTGTTGGCGAATCAATACTTTGTTTCTTTGGAGGGTTTAATAATGAACCGCCAAGACGCCAAGTACGCCAAAAAGGAAGAAGAAAGTGGAAGAAGGATAGAAAAATTAATTGCGGGCAATTATCCGGACACGATCTAAGAGGGGTGCGACGGGAGCAAATGTGAGGCGTCACCCTTCACGGATTCGCCAACATCATCACCATCTTCGCCCGGATCTTAAATTGACACCAATGCCCTTGCGATCGCCCCACCAAAGTGTTGCCAACCCCCTACACTCGTCCAATTTCCGGTTGCATCCGCAGTTGGGCCGACACCGGTCGATGCTCTGAACCGATTGCCGGTAAAACCTTGGCTGATTTCGCCCCCCAGTGCTGAGAATACCAAACATAGTCAAGCCTCACCAGGGGAAAAGTTAATTTCCAGTTTAACTGTTTAACCAGTAACTTCAGATCCCATCCGTTAGGAAAAGTAAAGCCAAAACCCACTCCTGCTGTTCGGAAAGCATCTTGCATAACCGCTTTCAAATAATAGTAGTCTTGAGACTGGTCAGTCAGATTAAAGTCCCCGGTGGCAATAGTCGGCAGCGTTTCTTTCTGGAGTCGCCGCACTAAATCTTGAATTTGTGCCGGTCGGTCGCCGTACTCGTAAACTGGGATTTTGAGGAAAGGCAAAATTTTATGCTGGCGAAACCACGGTGGGGTTGTTGAAATGTTATAAAGAACTACATCTTGCTGGTTCATCTCGATAATAGCTCGTTGCTGTGGTTCGTTCCCACCGGCTAGCCGTAACTTTTGGAAAGAGCGAATGGGATATCTGCTGAGAATCACATGGTATCCGCGCCCCAGGTGGTGCGGGTAGAATGCGGCCAACTTAGAGAATACTTCTGTGGCGTAATCCTCGTTAATTTCTTGCAAACAAATGAGGTCTGGTTTTTCTTCCTGAATTAGGTTAACCAAAGCTTGTCGGGATTCGCGATGCCAGCCGAGGTTGAGAGAAAAAACCTTGAGCGTTGGTTGGGAGTCACTGATGTTCGCCGGCTGGGGAGAAAAGTAAGTGACGTGTAGCCAACCCAGCAGGCAGAGGCTAGCCACAGATGAAACAATCGCGAACCAGCGTTTCTTTATGAGAAAAAACCCTAGAATTGGCAGCAGGAAGATTGGCAAGAAAATCCAAGGAACAAAATCCCCCATCAAGGCAACCGGCCACAGCCTGTCCCAAAAGATCAGTCTCAGAATCAAATAGCCGAAAATTAGTGCGGAGTAGGCGTAGGCGAACAGTTGAGCAATTCGCTGCAAAAATCGGTAAGGCTTAATCATAGCGCCGTCTGCAATAGCATCCTCTTACTGGTGTGGGGACAAAAAACTGGATACTGCTCAGCTCAAATTAACTGAAATGGCAGATCCCCTGCTGAGGCTAGGTAATACACTTCTCCTGTGTCCGGTTCTTTTATTTTATACAGACTTCTGGCTGGAAACAGTGATTGAAAATCACGATTGGTATATTGCTATTTATAGTAAGTTGTTGGTTAAACCAAAATTAGCGATCGCAAAGTTAGGAATCTCAAGCAAATGATCGATCTCAGCGAACTACTAGAACCCATCGCCAGTCAATTTCGCAGTCTGGGAATTCCCGAACCAATTACCCATTGGGGCCACCCTGTAATGATGGGGATCGTGGTAGTGGCGATGGGCAGTTTTGTCGGGTATACGGGATGGCAAGGACGTTTGGCCACCGATAAAGATCTCGCACTCAAAAGTCGCTCGGATCACCGCAAGCTGGCACCGTGGATGTTTCTATTTCTAGCTTTGGGCTATACAGGCGGCTTGCTGTCGCTGGTGATGCAGCACCAGCCAGTAATGGAAAGCCCGCATTTTTGGACGGGTTCGGCAGTGCTGGTTTTGCTGGCTGTTGGCAGCTTGATTTCGCTGACGGGTTTTGGGGGCAATAAGCCAGCACTGCGCGCGGTTCACGCTTATTTAGGCACGACGGCTCTTGCACTTATGGTGCTACACGCGGCTTTCGGTTTAAAATTGGGGTTGTCTATTTAACGCAGTACCGGTCTTTTGTCTTTTATCGTTCAGATGAGCTCCTCGATCCCCCCTAACCCATTAAAAAGATAGGTTAGGGGAATATAGACCAACTATCAAAGCGAAATTTGTCTGGGTTTTAAGCTTAAGTTGTTCCGCTTGGGAAATCAAACACAAAACTTACGCAAAAAGTGGTTTGACACGCTACATATAGCCCTAAGGTGCGGTGTACATAGCCCTACAGATAGCTGTAAGATGCGGTGTGCATGGAACCATACTTATAGAGGTTCTGCGTAAGTCCTTAAACTAACTCTATTTGTGACAGTAAAAATTGCTAATTACTTGCTAATTAATGAATCAAGCAACGGGTGTCATTTTCTGTCTTGCCTACATTTTGGGATTGATTTCTACAGCGGTTCCTTGGGGTAGATACGGGATACTTGCTTTGGGAATAGCGGTGGCGATCGCCCTGCCAAAATTGTTGCGAAAATTTACTAAAAATTCTGTCAAAGTCACCAAGAAAAGACGCAGCAGACAAAAAGAAAATGCTCTTGAAGAACCCTTAGAGGCGAGGGAAGAATTGAGTTTGTTGGAGATGCTGCCAAGGGCGAAATGGGTGTGGGCAGTTGCGGGTTTGGTGGCATTTCTAGCTAGCGTTTATTTTGCAGTTCGATCGCCCCAACCGGCAATAGATGACATCAGCAAAATGATTCCGGCTGGCGGCAACACTCAAGAAGTGGCGGTGACAGTTCGCGGTAGAGTTGTCAGTACGCCTCGATTGACTCGATCGGGTCGATCGCAATTTTGGCTAGAAACAGATTTAGTTAGCGAAATCAACGGCGGCGAGGGAGGAGCAGTCGTAAACCGCCCAGTATCCGGGCAACTCTACGTTACAGTGCCCCTGCTGCAAGCAACGGGTTTGTACGCCGACAATACGATCGCAGTTGTGGGATCTTTGTACAAACCGCAGCCGCCGTCGAATCCGGGGGCTTTTAATTTTCAAGCATATTTAGCCAGAGAAGGAGCTTTTGCAGGCCTCAAAGGGCGTCAAATTGACTGGACGAGAGAAAATGCGATCGCGGATGTAAATCGAGTTAACAGCCAAACGGCTGCTTTCTTGGAACCAAGCGGAATGCGGCCATCGAAAATTCAAGCGATGCGGCAGCGGATCGTGCGATCGCAACTATCGCAGTTGAATGTTCCCGAAGGGCCCTTGATCGGTGCGATCGCCCTCGGCAAACAAGCTGTAGATTTACCTTACAACATCCGCGACTATTTTGTGCAGGCTGGATTGGCCCACGCGATCGCAGCTTCCGGCACTCAAGTTTCGATGGTTTTAGCTTTAGTTATAGCTTTAACCAGGCGTTTTTCCAAACAATTACAATTTAGTTTTGGCGCCGGTGCTTTATTTTTGCTCGTGGGATTAACTGGCTTTGAACCTTCAGTATGCCGCGCCGCTTTGATGGGATTTGGAACACTATTTGCTTTGGTGCTGAACCGCCAAGTTAAGCCGCTGGGATTGCTGTTAATCGCTGCTACTATTTTACTGCTAGTTAACCCTTTGTGGATTTGGGATTTAGGTTTTCAACTGAGTTTTTTGGCAACTTTGGGGTTAATAGTGACAACGCCGCCGCTGATGGCAAAGTTAGATTGGATGCCGCCCGCGATCGCTTCGATTCTTGTGGTTCCAATCGCGGCTTCAGTTTGGGTGCTGCCGCTGCTACTTTACGTTTTTAGCGTGGTATCACCTTACAGCATTTTAGTTAATATTATTGCGGCTCCTTTGCTATGGATTTTGAGTATTGGGGGTATGGTTAGCGCTTTAGCTGGATTGATTTTTCCGCCGGCTGGCAGTGTTTTAGCACAACTGCTCGATTATCCGGCAAAGGGGTTAATTGCGATCGCCCAATATTTCTCGCAATTACCCGGTAATTCGGTAGCTGTCGGTCAAGTATCGGTGTTTCAGGTAATCGCGCTTTACATTTTAATTTGCTGGGTTTGGATCGGGGGAAGAAGGAAGAAGGAAGAGGGAAGAAGGAAGAAGGAAGAGGGAAGAAGGAAGAAGGAAGAAGGAAGAGGGAAGAGGGAAGAGGGAAGAGGGAAGAAGGGGAAAAGTAGAGTTATTTCGCTGCCGAGTTTTTCATCTCCTTGGATTTTACCGCTGGCGGTTGTGGCGGGAATTGCTATCATAGTTTTGCCAGCTTGGCACGTTCAAGCATCTTTATTTCAAGTTACTTTGCTGGCGACATCTGGCGAGCCAGTTTTAGTAATTCAAGATAGGGGAAAAGTGGCGCTGATCAATAGCGGTGATGAAAATACTGTGAGGTTTACAGTGCTGCCTTTTTTGCAGCAGCAAGGAGTTAATTCTGTGAATTTTGCGATCGCCACTCACGGTCATTTAGGTTTGAGTGGCGGTTGGGGAAAATTACTAGAACGCTTGCCAATTAAAACATTTTATGATAACACTGCTCCGAAACAAATTCACCGTGGCAACAATCAGGAATTTATGACGGCTGTGCAATCTCACCAAGGTGTTTACTTTCCTTTAGAAACTAACAGTACAGTTGATCTGGGTTCGACGCGGTTGCAGTTGGTGAATGCGGAGATTCCGATGGTAGAATTCCTGGTGGAAAATCGAACTTGGTTGCTCGTCGGTGAAATGACACCGCAAGAGCAAAAAAAATTGGCAGCAACGGGAACCTTGAAGCCCGCTCAAGTGCTGTGGTGGTCGGGAAAAACCCTGACGGCTGAGTTATTAAGCGCGGTTGGGCCCCAAGTGGCGATCGCATCTGCTAACGAAATCGACCCAGAAACCGTCGCCCAACTGCGCCAAAACAAAACCCAAATATTCTGGACAGGGCGCGACGGAGCCCTCCAGTGGACGCCAGCAGCCGGATTTAAGACCACCCTGGAATCTGAAGAAAATCAAACTTCTTTTCTGTAAAGATTTACAATGTGGCGCACTGTGCGGTAAAATACTTTTAGCTCACATCTCAAATCAATTGGAGAGGTGGCAGAGCGGTTGAATGCGGTAGACTCGAAATCTACTTTAGGGGTGACTCTAACGTGGGTTCAAATCCCACCCTCTCCGTTTTTCCTTTAAAAATCAATATTTCTGGCATCTCCCTGCTTAAGATACAACCCGCAAAATAAGATAACTTGGTATATTTTATGGGAGATTTTGCGGAAGATTTGGGGAAGATTAATGATTCCCTAGATCGAGTCCAGATCAGATCCAAGGGGAAGAGGTTTTACTTGCGAGCCACTTTCCCACCTCAGCCCGGTGATGGTGATAAACCGAAACGGTATGAGATTAGCAATGGATATGCAGCGCATTCAGAGGGGCTGAGATTTGCTAAAGCTAAGGCTATATGAAAATTGAAGCTCAGCTATTGCGTGGAATATTTGATTGGACACCGTGGGTCAACGGCAAGCAACAACAAATGGAGCACTTGCCAAATTTGCGCGCCTCGAAGTTAAATTTACTGAATTAGTCGCTGGGTGCAGATCTAAAATGCCCAGAGATTTGCCATCGGATTAAGAAATTGGGCGTTGCTGATTTAGGGTATGAAAGGCTAAATATTCAAGTAATAGAAACCAGTATCCACAAAGCTTCGGGATTTTCAAGTTATTTTTTTCATACCCTGATTAAGCAACGCCCAAGTTTCTTGTGGGGTCGGCCCCAGAGCCAGTCCGTGAAAGTTTGATTGAAAATGGTGCTAGATGTAAAATACAACTAACTATTTTCGGCAAGGACTAAAGGACACCCGGTGAAAGACAGATACACCGCAACGTTGCAAAGCTAATTTATGTTTAGCAGTTCCATATCCTTTGTTATTTGTCAAGTCATATTCAGGATACTTAACAGCCATCCGCAGGATTAATTCATCGCGCCAAACTTTCGCCACAATACTAGCAGCAGCAATCTGAATCGATCGCGCATCACCCTTGATCATCGTCTCTTGCTCGATCGCCAAATTGGGAATCCTTTGATTCCCGTCAACCAAACACAAATCAGGAGTAACATTCAGCTTCAGAATTGCGCGTTTCATCGCCAACAAAGAAGCCTGCAAAATATTCAAACGATCGATCTCCCGCACCGAAGCCACACCAATTTGGCAGTCAACCGCCACAGCCCGGATTTTTACGGCTAACCGACTCCGGGCTGCGGCACTCAACTGCTTGCTGTCACGCACCCCGCAACTTGCTAATTCATCGAGAACTTCGTCGGGCAAAATGCAGGCAGCAGCCACCACCGGCCCGAACAAAGCCCCTCGTCCAACTTCATCCACACCTGCAATTACCAGAGTGTTCGAGGGAGAGGGGGAAATGGGAAGATGGAAAGATGGGAATAGAGTAAAAATTTCTACTTCTTCTTTCTTCCCTCGAACCTCGGACTTCTTCCTTCTTCCCTCGGACTTCATATCACTCATCCAAAACGGCTGACGAGCGACGCCTGCGCCGCCGGTTGATAGCAGGCTCCTCGGGTTCGCTGGGTTCGCTGGGTTCGCTGGGTTCGCTGGGTTCGCTGGGTTCGCTGGGTTCGATCTGCTGATGCGATTCATACGGCTCGATCGATTCATTCGACTCATTGAGTTCAAACGGCTCATAGGATTCGTCCATCACATCGCTGGTTTCCTCGATATGAGCAAAATCATCAGTTTCGTCGATCGAACTCTCGCCGTAAATTTCAGCCTCATCATCATCCGAAAATACAGGCTCAGCTACCGACATTTCTGGATAATAATCGCGTTCCTCAGCATTCTCAGCAGGCGCCGCCGGTTCAAATTCAAATTCGAGCTGCTCGAAAGGCGGCTTGTTCGGGGCCGCTCCCGGGAGAGTCACCGAAACGATCGCATTCTTAGGATTTTTGACGCTGCGATCCGTAAGCACCAAAGGAGAAACCCCCATCAGCGCATAAACATCCTGCTCCTCCGGCGTCATTTCCACCGAAATCACCTCCGGAGGCTCCACCATCGGCTTCATCAACTCAGACTTAGCCGGACGCACGCGATCGAAATCCTCGCGCCTGCCAACAGTCGCCATATTCACCAACCCGAAGCCCTCCGAAGCTGCCCGGATACCGGGGGGTGCCAGATACTCAGAGCGCGTCTCCGCCACGGGCGCGCTCGAAGTATTCGGCAGCCGCAACTTGCTGCGCACCGGTTCCTCCTCCACCGGGAGGGCAAAAGGCTCTTCACCAATCCGGCGGCGGCGGCGGCGTCTCGTTCCGTTCCCCAAATCCTGATAGCTGGGATGGTTGAGCAAGTCCAAAGGCGAGGCGTTGCTGCCGGTCTCAAAATCCAAACTTTCGCTCTGAGGTTCCCAAGCAGCCCGAGCAGGTTCTGGGGGGCGTTCTTCCCGCACTGGTGCAGGAGTTGCAGCCGCCACAGGCGTCAAGCTGCGGCGTTCCAATCCTTCGGGCAAATTCAACAAAACGCGGTTCGACGTAGCAACAGTGCGATCGCTCGATTCCCGCACCGCTGCGGCGAAGTCTTCTTCCCCGGGCAGTTGCACCAGATGACCCAACCCGCTGCAAGTAGGGCAAGTGTGGCCGAACAACTCATAAATATTTTGACCTTGGCGCTTGCGGGTCAGTTCTACCAGTCCCAATTCCGAAAGTTGAGCGATTTGCGGCCGAGCTTTGTCAGCTTTGAGAGCTTTATTGAAATGTTCCAGCACCTGCAACTGATCGCGGCGGGATTCCATGTCAATAAAGTCAACAATAATCACCCCGGCAATATTGCGCAACCGCAGTTGTCTGGCAATTTCCGTTGCTGCTTCGCAATTTGTCCAGAGTACCGTTTCCCGAGCCGTGGCCGATCGAGTAAACGAGCCAGAGTTGACATCGATCACCGTCAGCGCCTCAGTCGGCTCGATAATCACATAACCCCCCGAAGGCAAATCAACCCTCGGTCTGAGGGCTTCTCGAATCGCAGCGTTAACGCGGAAAAATTCTAAAATCGAGGCGCGCTCTCGGTGGTGGTCGATCAAAACTCCCGCAGGAAGTTTACCGCCATTCCAGCTCATCAACTGCTGCTTCACCCGCTTAATTCCATTTTGCGAGTCCACCACAATCCGATTCACGTCACCGCTGAACATATCCCGCAGCACCCGCTGGATAAAATCGTCATCGCGGTTGAGCAGTGCCGGTGCCCGCGAGGTACCGCCTTCGAGTTGAACGGCTTCCCACTGTTTTTGGAGGACTTCCAAATCTTCCATGATGGCTTCTTCAGTCATCCCTTCAGCTTCGGTGCGCACCAGCAGCCCCATCCCGGCCGGTTTCACCAAAATAGCCAGGGCTCTAAGGCGGTTGCGCTCGGCTTCCGACTTGATCCGCCGTGAGAGATTGACTCCCCTGCCGTAGGGCATAAGTACCAAATAGCGGCCCGGCAGGGTAATGTTGCCTGTCAGCCGGGGGCCTTTGCTGCCCGTCGGTTCTTTCATCACCTGTACCACCACTTTCTGCTGGGGGGTCAGGAGTTCTGTAATTGCTCCTGCCGAGCGTTTAAGGCGCAGCGGGCCGAGGTCTGTTACGTGCATGAACCCGTTACGTTCTGGGTCGCCAATATTGACGAATGCCGCATCTATCCCGGGGAGTACATTCTCGACAATTCCCAAGTAAATGTCGCTGACTTGGTGGCTGCCTGTGGCTACCACAAGTTCTTGGATTTGATCTTCTGAAAAGACGGCAGCAATGCGATGCTGCTCTGCTATAACTATCTGCTTTGTCATTCAATTTCCTCACAAAACTGGCAGCAAGTTAGAGACACTTACGCACAACAGTGCCTCTGACTTTGACTGTAATTAGTAGTAGCTTGAAGAGTTATGAGCTGTGAGTTGGTGCAGGGAGGAAGGAAATTTAACTGTTGACCGTTCACCGTTCACTGTTAACTGTTACAGATAACTGTTCATTGTTAACGGTTCACTGTTACAGATAAAGTAGTTAAACCCGCCCGTACAGAGTTATGAGTTATGCTCAGCAGATAAATCTGAGAGATAGAAATAAGGAGGCTTTTATCGAGTTAGCAATATTGAGTTTTGAGTTGAGAATTGCGAAATCAATACTCAAAATCCAACACTTAGAACTCTTCCTTTGAACTCAGGGAATAAATTCAGTGACACCGTACCAATTTCTTAACACACAACTTAACACTACGAACTGATAACTCCGCTTGCGTGGTGGTTGAGGGCTGGTTTTGAGCGAAAGTAGGTAGGAGTGAAAGCGCCTAGACTTTTGTTGAATTCTTGCGCGATCGCACTCAACACACCCCTGATTGGCATTCGACTGCAACCTCCGCCCCTGCCAACCCTAAAACCTCGTCAATCGATTTTAGATTTTAGATTTTAGATTTTAGATTTTAGATTTACTCCACAGATGAATCTGGGAGATTGAACTTTAGTCTAAAATCTAAAATTTTTGGTTCTCTACGACTTAAGTCGGGGGCTTATCTCCGTTTTTTGACGGTGAGTCGATTTTAGATTTTAGATTTTAGATTTTAGATTTACTCCACAGATGAATCTGGGAGATTAAACTTTAGTCTAAAATCTAAAATTTTTGGTTCTCCACGACTTAAGTCGGGGGCTTATCTGCGTTTTTTGACAGGGCAAAAACATCTATTGTTGAATACCCGCTCTGCGGCTTGAACCGTTAGATTTTTGAGTAAGCCGACGGCCGACAACCAGTCGATCGGTCGAAATTAATCGCTAAATTTGGTTCATACCCCGCTCCTGCGGGTTTGGCGCTAGATTTAGCCTGTGAATGTACAACAAAAAGGCTTGAAGTCTTGAACAGAAGCAATTTGCACCCAGCCCGCGTTGCTGGTTGACGAGGGCGGCGAGCGACTAAAGCGCTCGAGCCGCCGTGGCTTCCATAACAAGCGATTATAGCGTGAAACGAAACATCCCGATCGACTAGAGCCGAAGGTGAAATATTCCACCACAGCTCCCCTATTTTAACCATAACCCAGTATTAGCTGACTACGCTCAACCTGCTGAAGCTGAATTTGCTGCTGGCTGACTTGTTCGAGCATGAAAACAATATGTTCTGGCTTTAGCAAGTTGCCGTCGCTGCGACAACTGCCGGTAAAGCGCAAGACGGCTCTACTTTCGGATGTACCGCCAGAGGCAGAGGCGCTGCTTTCTGCTTTCTGCTCTACAAGTTCTAGTTTGTGCAGCCGATCGCGCAAATTGACATCCTGCGTCTTTCCCGACTTAGTAGTGTGCACCCGCCAAAAAGCCTCGGTTTCGGCGATCGTCTTGACCCAAGCTTCCCAGTTGGCATCAGGAGCCACGGAGACAGGAGCAGAATTTTCACGGTCTGATTCGCCATTTTCTGTCAACGAACCCGTTACAGCGACAGTAATCACGTACTCCGCTGCTTCCAACAACTGACTGGCAGAAGGAGCCTTGAGATCGATCGGTTCAACCTTGTAAATCGGAATATTTTCCGGCAGCTTAGCGGCCAACTTTTCCCGAAAACTCTCAATATCGATCGGCTCAGTTAGCTCAAAGTCAGCAATTTCCCCAGTGCTGGTAACGCCCAGAGGCAGAGCATTTGCCAGAGAAATCCGAGGGTTCGGGTGGAACCCGCCGGTAAAAGAAATCGGCAAATCGGCTCTGCGGACTACTCGATCGAGCAATCGGAGCAAATCCAAATGACCAACCAAAGCCATATCGCCCACTTTCCCGAACCAAACCCGCAAACGCTGTTTCCGATCCGTATTCGGCACGAACTCCCCGGCAAACTCTGGAATTGGCAGCGCATCCACAACCACATTGTGTCCGAAATCGGTGCCGCAAACCCCGCAGCGCGAACAGCCTTCAAAGGAACAGTCGGGAACCGTCGCTGCTTCTAAAGCCTTTTGCAAGTCAATTTTCAGCCAGTTTTTGTCGATTCCCGTATCTAAGTGATCCCAAGGCAGGGCCCGATCGAGAGAGAGGGGGAGAGTGGGGGAGGGGGAGTGGGGGAGATCCGGAGAATTGGGAAAATCTTCCTTGATTTCTCTTCCTTCTTCCTTCTTCCTTCTTCCTTCTTCCTTCTTCCGTCTCCCTTCTTCCTTCTCCTCTTCCTTCTCAAAAAGATTCCACTCGCCGCTTTCAACTTGGCGGTATTTCCAGGTAAGGCCCGACTCATCGATCGCCTGAGTCCAAGCTTTGTAAGCCTGATCCAAACTTTCCCACCACGCATCCATACCCGCGCCAAGTTCCCAAGCGCGGCGGACTACAGCAGCCAAACGCCGATCGCCCCGTCCGACAAAATCCTCCATTGCCGAAATCCGCACATCAGTGTAATTCACTTTTACGCCCCGCATCCCCCGAAATTCTCCCTTCAGGAGTTTTTGCTTGCGGGAAAACTCAGCAGTAGAAACCGAGTGCCACTGAAAAGGAGTGTGAGGCTTAGGCGTAAAATTAGAAATTGTCAAGTTAAAATTCAGTCCCCGCCGGCCATCGAGCCTGCATTCCCTGTGCAGCCAGCGGACTGTTTCGGCGATACCCAGAACATCAAAATCTGTTTCCCCAGGCAAACCGATCATAAAATACAGCTTGATTTTATCCCAGCCGCGATCGACCGCAGTTTTGACACCCCTAAGCAATTCTTCGTTTGTCAAACCTTTGTTAACGATGTCGCGCATCCGCTGAGTACCAGCTTCCGGGGCAAAAGTCAAACCGCTTTGCCGCGTGCCGCCGAGAATGTCGGCAATATTATCGTCAAATCTGTCAACCCGCTGGCTGGGTAGAGACAGAGAAATATTTTTATCTTTCAGGCGATTTTTGATTTCCATCCCGACTGCTGGGAGTGCCAGATAGTCGGAACAACTCAGGGAAAGCAGGGAAAACTCGCTGTGCCCGGTGGCTTGCATTCCCTGTTCGATCGCCTCTACGACTTGCTGCGGTTCGACATCGCGCGCGGGGCGAGTCAGCATTCCCGGCTGACAGAAGCGACAGCCGCGGGTGCATCCCCGGCGGATTTCTACTGTCAATCTGTCATGTACTGTCTGGACGTAGGGAACCAGGCCGATCGAATAAGCTGGTATCGGAGTCGCGACGCGGCGCAGAATTCGTTCTGGAACTTGCGGGCGGTTGGGATGAACAGAACCGTCGACCGCCATGTCGTAAAATTGCGGGACGTAGACGCCTGGAATTTGCGCTAAATCCAGCAGCAATGCTTCTCGGCTCAAATTATTAGTTTTGCCTTCTGCCAAAATCAAGCCAATTTCTGGCAGCAATTCTTCTCCATCTCCCAAAGCGATGAAGTCAAAAAAGTCAGCGTAGGGTTCGGGATTGGAAGTTGCTGTTTGCCCGCCAGCAAAAATCAGCGGCATTTGACCGTTTTGGTCATTTGTCGCTCTTTCTTGCCAAGTTAGGGGAATGCCGGCTAAATCCAGCATTTCCAGAATGTTTGTTGCTCCCAGTTCGTAGCTCAGGCTGAAGCCCAGAATATCAAATTCTGTGAGCGATCGCCTGGATTCTACCGCAAACAGGGGAGTTTGAGTCGATCGCAGTTTTGCTGCCAAGTCTGGTGCGGGCAAATAAGCTCGATCGCACAACTGCCTCGGCAAGGCATTCAAAATGTTGTAAAGGATGATGTGCCCCAAATTGGAAGCACCAACTTCATACACTTCTGGGTAAGTGAGCACCCAGCGCACAGACGCCCCGTCCCAATCCTTGTGGGCAGCCCCCAATTCGTTTCCCAGATAACGAGCAGGCTGATTGATTTCTGCTGTAAGTAATTCTTCGACTTTTACTGCCACGGCTCGACTCGCTAAATATCTGCGACTCTTAAGCAGCCTACCTTAAAATCTGCCAACACGCCAACGGCAGTCCTTTGTCTTTTCGGACATTTAGGCGAATTTACTGGGTTTTGTTGCTTGTTTTCGCCGAGGAGGAACCTCTACCAGTGCTGGTTTGCGCAGGAGTTTTCGGCTTCAAAGCTATCGACATTTTCAAATATCTCAAAAACTCGATCGAGTTGACTCAGTTCCAGAATCATCCCAATCCCGGGGGATACCGAGCAAATACTAAACCTGCGCCCCATTTTTTTTGCCTGCTTGAGGCCCGAAACCAATGCCATCAAACCGGCACTGTCAATAAATGTTACTGCGCCCAAATCTACGAGTACCGCTACAACCCCGGGGGCTGCAATTGCTGTGATGAGTTCCCGTCCGAATTCTCCGGAGGTGGCTGCATTCAGGTGGTCTAGGGGTCGAATCACCGTAATTGGTTTATGGGCAAGAAGTGTCTGCATAATATGTCAAACCTATGGTTGCTACGTATTTTCAACTACTGCGCTGGACAGGTGTAAGCCTAAACCTACTTGATTACTCTGAGCCTAGCTTACTATAAGGGAAACCGACCAGTTGTTTTCAGTATTTTTACGTAATCTTTATTTATTGACTGGTTTTTATGAAATTTTGCGTAAGATTTGCGGAGGAAAAGTAAGCTACTATACTATTTTTTATTTATGCCAGTAGGTTTAGTATTGGTAAGTGTAAACATTGCGATCGACCTTGCCCTAGCTGTTAGGTTAAACTGAACAATGTAATTGGAATCACTTATTAGTTCTGATTTAGATCACTTGCTCGCTCGACTGTTCAGAGGAAAATAAAACTGTACGGAGTTCTCCGACCTACTATGCAAGCAACTCATGCTATTCGTCAACTTGTAGAAAAAGCCCTCTACATTAAGCAGTTGACACCTGACATTGAAAACGAAATCAACTACGAGCTCACCCGTTTGGGGTACATCTCGGATATTGATTATGAGGCTTTAGAGTTATTAATGGATGAAATGGATGCTGGCCGGGTGCAATTGGTATCTACCTGTGGATAGTTGCAACGGGACGACCAGTCCACATCAAAGAGGGAAAAAATCCTTGCACGGCGGGAAATAGAGGAGTGTTAGAAGCATTGACCCCAGCAGAATATTTTCCAAATGAAGCAGCTAGTTACTGAACTTGAGATTTGAGGAGATACTGTTAAGGGCGATCGTCCCTGCACCTCCGATCGAAAGCAAAAAATTTTGACCTAAATTAAATTTATAACTTTAGAGGCTTGACAAATTAGGTTTAATTGTGATTAAAAGTCAGGCTTAATGAAGCAGCAAGTTACTGAACTTGAGATTTGAGGAGATACTGTTAAGGGCGATCGTCCCTGCACCTCCGATTGAAAGCAAAAAATTTTGACCTAAATTAAATTTATAACTTTAGAGGCTTGACAAATTAGGTTAATTGTAATTAATACTCATCCTTACTGTTAGCAGACTGAGGCAAAAACCGGGTTTTTTTACAACAAGCATTTTTTAGGAGTGAGAGGGAGACGGTCGCAGACGGACAGTAAATGCAAAACAGAGATGCTCCCGGTTTTTTTGTGCTGAGATACTTGATTGGTAATTGGTAAGCAAGTTTGAGCCATTACGCACCCTACGAACTGACTTGAAAAAAACATTTTTCGCCCGGATGCTACGATCGCTCAAATGCAAGAAAATTCATCAGAAAATTGGGTAGAAACCTCGTCCTTTTAGGACGGCTTTATATTACAATATAATTGGTCAACGACCCACCCGAGACGTGCGATCGAACAGCCTATACGAGCGAAGTTCAGCCAGGTGCTGGCGGCGAAGCAAAATCGGTAGACCGGGAAAAGAGGATAGGGCAATGGTAAACATCCCTAGAATCAAAACTACGAAGAATTCCGTTTGGTATTCGATACGTAAAAACCGCAGGGCTTGCGGGGTTAGTGCGCGAGAGCGAACATAAGACCAAATCTCTTTTAGGGTGGAGGCAGTTGCGAAGAAGCAGAAATTCAAATCGTGAGGTTTGGGAATCCCCGTACCTTCAGGTCGGGGTGGATGTCAAGTGTAGTTACTACATCCGTCATCGCGGAGTCAATCTAAAATCTAAAATCTAAAATCGTTCGATCGCGCCGCCAAACTTTGCACCACCGCGACCAACTCAACAGGCTCGATCGGCTTGGACACGTAAATTTGAAAACCTTGCTGCAGCGCCCGTACCCGTTCCTCTACCCTACCAACCGCCGTGAACGCCAACGCCGGAATTTCCCTGTCCGCCACGAGTGATCGCACTTGCGGGAGTAGAGCCTCTCCATCAGGGGCCTGCATCTCGATATCGATCGCCAACACATCCGGATTCAGGCTGGTGATCGCCTCTAGGGCTTCCATTCCCGAGCTAGCGGTCTCCACCAGGGCCCCGCAATCTTCGAGCACTGTACAAGCCAAATCCAGGCAATCCGCGTCGGTATCGACCACCAACACCCGCAATCTAGAAAGATTGCTGCTGACAAAAGACTTATTTACAGGGGCTCGCGCCTTGCTGTGAGCAACCGCAAACTCATCTGGCCCGGAAACAGAAAATCCGCAGTCGCCATTTGGCTGTTTAATTGGCAATCTCACCAAAAAGCTCGCTCCTTTTCCCTTCCCGGCCGATTCCGCTTGCACCGTCCCCCCGTGCATTTCCACAAAATGGCGCACTAGGGCCAAACCCAAACCCAATCCGTTGTACAATCGCTTTGTAGAGCTGTCAGCTTGGCTGAACCGCTCGAAAACGTGGGGCAAAAACTCTTCCGCAATCCCTTGTCCCGTGTCGCTGACCTCAATTTCCACACAAGCGGGCGACAAATTTGTACAGCAAGCGGATTCCTCAGGGGCAAGCGTCCCCTCCAGCTTCCGCACCGCCACCCTCACCTGTCCGCCATCGGGAGTAAACTTAGTCGCATTCGACAGCAAATTCCACGCTACCTGTTGCAAGCGGCCGGCATCGCCAAAAATCCGCCCCGCAGTTGTGTCGAAATCCGTCACAATTGCAATATTTTTTGCCCCAATCGCGGGTGCGAGAGTCTTTATCGCAGCCTCAACAGTCGAAATCAAATCAACCGACCGCAAATTCAGCGACAGTTTGCCGGTAATAATCTGCGACACGTCCAACAAATCCTCGATCAGAGTTGCCAGCGATCGCGTATTGCGGTCGATCGTTTCCAGAGCCCGAACAGTGGTTTTTTCGTCAAACTTGCGGTTGCGCAGCAGTTGCGCCCATCCCAGCATCGCATTGAGCGGCGTTCGCAATTCGTGGGACAAAGTTCCCAGAAATTCGTCTTTAATCCGGTTCGCCCGCGCCAATTCCTGGGCTCGAGCTTGCAGTTCTCTTTCCAATTGCTTGCCAACGGTCAAATCGAGAATAAAAGCCACAGATTCTTGCCGCTTTTTGGCCAGCAAAACATATCCGATCAACACCGGAATCCGACTGCCGTCTCTCCTCCAAAATTCCTTTTCGTAGGGAGTGCAAGCCCCCGTTGCTTCTGCCTCTGCAATCCCCTTCTCGTCGAGAGAGAGGTACTCCGGCGGCGTGATGTCAATCCAGTTTAATTCCCCGCGCTGCAAGTGTTCCCGCGTGTAACCAACTATCCGCAAAAATTCATCGTTAGCCTCCACGATATTGCCGTTAACATCTCCGAAGATAATTCCCATCAGGTTAGCTTCGGCCAACATTTTCAGCTTTTCTTCGCTAGCTTTGAGTGCAGCTTCTGCTTGCTTGCGATCGCTAACGTCTTGGATGTAAGCCGACAAACCAGAATCGGAAGGATAAAAACGCACCTTCAACCACTTATTCCATAACGGCACGAATTCTTCATACTCGACCGTTATCTTTTCTGCTAATGCTTTGCCAGCCATTTTGTTAAACGGTAAATCGATAGCCCAGGGAAATATCTCCCAAACATTTTTACCGATCAGTTCGGCTTCTGACTTGCCTAAAAGCTCCAGAGCTTTCTGGTTGACATAGGTGTAGTTTCCCTTTAAATCGACCGCGATAAAAGCGTCGGTAATGCTTTCGAGAATGTTAGTAATTCGATCGTTTGCCGATTGCAGCGCTTTAGCTGTTTCTTCTGCTTGCTGGCGAGCTGCTTGTTCGCGGGACAAAGCAGCAGCGCGTTCTTGTTCTGCAAGTTTTCGATCGCTAATATCGATGTAAGAACCGATGTAACCTGCAAAAGTGCGATCGGGCCTGTACCGGGGTACGCCCGTACCCAAAACCCAGCGGTATTCCCCGTCATAGCGCCTCATGCGGCATTCGATCCGGTACTCGGTGCGATCGTCGAAAGCTCTCCGGTAAATATCCCGACATTCTGGCAAGTCATCGGGGTGCAAGCTTTCCATCCAACCAGTGTCCCTTTCTTGCGCCAAAGTTCTACCGGTAAACTTCAGCCATCCTTTGTTAAAGTAATCGCCAAGTTGGTCAGTGTCCGACATCCAAATCATCACCGGCGCGGTATCTGCCATAATCCGAAATCGAGCTTCGCTCTCTTGCTGCTGTGCTTCGGCTTGCTTGCGGTCGTTCCGTTCTTGAACTTCCCGCAGGGCCCGCTGAATCGACGGCACCAGGCGTATCAAACGGCGTTTGAGAACATAATCGGTAGCGCCGCTTTTCAAAGTTTCGATCGCCACTTCCTCGCCCAAAGTAGCCGACACAAAAATAAACGGCACTCCCGGACAAGTAGCGTGGGCGATTTCCAGCGCTTCTTCTCCGCTAAAACAAGGCAACATATAATCTGCCAAAATAATGTCAAAATAGTGTTTTTCCAACGCGGTGGCAAAGTCTTCCCGAGTTTCCACACACAGCAGAGAAAATTCGATTCCGCCATCTATTAGATATGCCTCAATCAGTTCGGCATCTAGGGGACTGTCTTCTACTAAGAGGATATTGAGCTTTTTCACAAAAATTCCTTTTATTTATATATTAGTTCTCACACAACCCCCTCTGGCAGCTACTTGTTAAGTGCGATCCACAAAAGTATTGCGTGTTAAATTGCCTAAAAAAATGTAAAAATCCATTGTTTCATCAGTTAAGCATTCACATTTCAATCATAGCTTCTAATCAAGTCTTTTGCTACTTGCAGCAAGGTTAATCTCTGGTCTAACTTGATTGCCTATCGCCCTTGCTTTTCCTTAACTTTCACCGGCTTTCAATCACTCCACACCGCTGTGGTCTTGCTTCTTGCCAGCAGTTTAACCATACCCTGTCAAACAAATAGTCTCGCTCTTACTGCTAGAAACAACTAGCTATTTAGTAATTTATCTCGCTTACTGCTAACTACTGCTACCTCGTTTGGCAGATTATTTTTTTGTAGTGAGTCCCGAGTTACTTCTAAATTGCTTTGCCACTCCTCTAAAGCTTAAATTCGCTTTAATTCTGCCCTTATATCCTTAATTTCGATCGATCCCTTCAAAAAAGTGAAAGTTGCTGGTGTGTCTGCTTTACTTTTTGCCGGATTTGCCTACAATGCAACAGTTGAAACCGGGCGAACATTTGGCTTGTCGATCGCCTTCGTTCCTCAAAAATCACTCTTTGTATAGTGAAAATTGTACTCGCCCTGCATCTGTCCAAAGATATATTATTGGATAAACATTAAACTCACCCTGCATAGATTCCGCTGAATTCGGTAGAAAGAAGTGTTACCCGGCATAAAATATGAGAAAGCTCGATCGACCAATTAATTTCCGACACCAATCACAGAAAATTTTCTCTGGACTCGCTACACTTGCACACCCAGGTAGCCTCTGACCGATCGGCTTATTGGTTGAGCCAGAGCCAAACTGTCTTAAAATATACAATACGGTGAGCTGCTGCACAGCCCGCATATATTAAAAGCAAGCGCCAACTTGCAATAATTCTTTAAAATATAGGTACAGCACCGGCGATCCTGAACTCTTCCCCGTCAAAAAGGGTAGGGTTTCGCACAATTGAAGACGATCGTCTATGGTGACTTGCAGTAAAGCCCGTGCAGTTGCTTTAGTCTCAGGTTTATTCAGGTTATTGGCAACCAGTTACGAGGAGATTTGACCCGCCGTGCTCCAACGCATCAAACAAGACTTAAAAAACGACCTGATCGCAGGTCTACTGGTAGTGATACCGTTAGCTACCACCATCTGGCTGACAATTACCGTCGCCAGTTGGGTCATCAATTTTCTCACCAAAATTCCCAAGCAGATCAACCCTTTTGACGGACTCCACCCGATTTTGGTGAATCTGCTAAATCTATTAGTAGGGCTGGCTGTACCCCTGCTGAGCATCTTAGTCATCGGTTTAATGGCCCGCAACATTTTCGGCAAGTGGCTGCTAGACTTTGGCGAACGGCTGTTGCAGGCAATTCCCCTAGCCGGTTCGGTTTACAAAACTCTCAAACAACTGCTGGGAACCATCCTCAACTCAAACGACAAATTTCGCCGCGTGGTGTTAGTGGAATATCCCCGGCGGGGAATCTGGACTTTAGCATTTGTGACCGGTACGATCGAGACTAACGATATTCCGCCTCACCTGTCCGGCGAAACCCCGATCGGCATTTTCATCCCCACCACTCCCAACCCCACCACCGGATGGTACGCTATAGTCCCGGAGGCAGATTTAGTCAATTTGTCAATGTCGATCGAAGATGCCTTTAAAGTCATCATCTCCGGCGGCATCGTCAACCCCAGCAACTCAGTTCCAGTACCCCCCGAAAACAATAAGGGCAAAACACTCGAACCCTTGGTATCCGAATCAAGATACCAGGCTGTCCCAGTCGAAGAAGACTAAACCAAGACATCTTTATTCGCCCGTAAAGCCGTGTAAACTTTCCCCATAGCAGATAATCTTTGGACAAAACCAGCCCAAACCGAGACAGCCTACATTCAGAAACCCGGTTTCGAGCATAAATCTGGGGTTTGACAGCGAAGTATCTGTAAACAACCCGCCGCTGGCGAGTCAGAGGGCTGGTCTTGTTCCGCTTTTAGTTTAGTTTTCTGCTAAAGTCCAAGTCGGCGCGCGATCGAAAAATTTCCTAAATTCTCAATTCCTATCTAAAAACTATGAAAAAAGCCCGCGAAACAGCACGCGAACTCGCACTCCTCGGCATCAGCCAACTGCCGACGAATCCAGAACTCTTAGAAGCCAAGAAACTGCAAGATGTTCTCCTGGCAGCTATCCGCGCCCTGACAACAGAAGTTCAAGAAGCCCTAGAAACAGCAGCATCCGAAGTGCAGCGGAGTAGCGACAAACTGCTTGCCAGCGAAATCCGCGCTGCCGATATACAAAGTGCTAGAACAATGGTGCGGGAAGCAGTCGAACTCACCCAAACCGCAATCAACCGTCTCGGTTCAGCAATGGAGTTTCCAGAACTGATCCAGCTAGCCAACCAGCAAGATGTCCGCACCTATGCTTTGCAAATCCTGACGAAAGTCAGCGCCAACCGCGTTCAAATTGACGAATTGCTCTCGGAAGCGCTGGTAGATTGGCAAATAGAACGCTTGGCCAGGATCGATCGAGATATCATGAGAATCGCCATCGCCGAAATCCTATATCTCGGCCTAGCCGAACAAGTCAGCGTCAGCGAAGCCGTCCAACTCGCAAAACGCTACAGCGGTGACGAAGGACATCGCTTCATCAACGGAGTCCTCCGCCGAGTAGTCGATAAAATCAATGCAGAAGTTGTTAGTCCGTAGTCCTCAATCATCAGTCAATAGTCTGTAGGGTGCCCTTCCGGCCGCGCACCTTACTTACCCCGCAGTCTGTAGGGTGCCCTTCCGGCCGCGCACCTTACCCAGAGTCATGAGCAATCGGCAATCACACCAATCAGCAATCGGCAATCGGCTCTAAACTAGGGACTGATAACTATATTCGCAATTTCCTATGGTATTTAATTGGTTTCGTCGCCAGTACAGCGAAAGCAAATCTTCTGAAACAGAGGCAACCCCCGAACAGCCGCCAGATGAGCCGGCAAAATCGGCATCGGTTGAGCCTCAAACAGATGCAACAGAGCAAGGCTCTCCTGCTGTAGCCGAAGATTATCTCAACTGGGCCAAAGCTGCTTACAAAAATATTCAAAAACAGCAAAAACCAGAAACAGAAGTTTCCGAAACAGCAGCGCCCGAGGTTCCAACAGCCGAAACAGAAATCGCGACAGTTCCAGAAGTTGCAGAAGCGGCGACTATGGAAACAACCGAGGCGATCGAACTCGAAGCAGCACCCACAGCACAAACTGTTGCAGAAGTTCCAGAAGTGGCAGAAGCTCCAGTAGTTGAAGCTACCGACGCGGTAGAAATCGATGCAGCTAACCCAGTAGAAATTGCCGAAACTCTGCAACAAACAGCCGGGGCGATCGACGTTGCACCTATTGCTCAAAAATTAGAAGTTACAGCAGAAAATATAGAAATTGCCGAACCTGCAACGGAGGTTGTAGAAACCGAATCACTCGTATCTGAGGGCGAAGCAGGGGAAGCCCTGCCGTTTTGGGCAAGAGCTCAGGCCGATCGCATGGAGCGCATCGAACGCCTCAAAGAAACCGCAATTGAAGAACCAGAGGCAATTGCAGCCGCGGCCGAGAGAGCGGCTATTATCGAAGAAATTCCCGGTTTCGCCTTTGACGAAGGCTTCCTGTGGTCTTCAGAAATCTTAGCCAGTCAAGGCCGCCGGCCAGACCAAGTATCCGTTGAAGAAATCACTTGGCTGCAAAAACTGCGGAAAGGCTTAGAAAGAACTCGCCGCAGCTTAATTAATCGACTAAAGGCGATCGTCGGTCAAGGCCCGCTCAATCAAGATGCGGTAGCCGAAATTGAGACTTTGCTGCTGCAAGCCGATGTCGGAGTCGCAGCCACCGACATCATTATCAGTCGCCTCCAAGAAAGACTAAAACAAGAAGTGCTACCGCCAGAACAGGCTCTAGCCTACCTCAAAACCATCCTGCGCGATATTCTCGACGCTCCCTGTGCCGAAACAGCCGCCGGCAATCCAGCCTACAGTCTGACATTTGCCCCGGAAAAAGACACCTTCAACATCTGGTTGATCGTAGGAGTCAACGGCGCGGGCAAAACTACGACGATCGGCAAACTTGCCCACATTGCCCAAAAATCCGGCTACAAAACCCTAATTGCCGCTGCCGACACTTTCCGCGCCGCCGCCGTCGAACAAGTGAAAGTTTGGGGTTCCCGCAGCGGCGTCGAAATTATTGCCAACCCAGGGAAAAATACCGATCCGGCTGCTGTCGTCTTTGATGCGATCGCCGCCGCCAGCGCCCGAGGCACTGAACTGCTGATCGTAGACACCGCAGGCCGCCTGCAAAACAAAAAAAATCTGATGGACGAATTAAGTAAAATCCGTCGCATAGTAGATAAGAAAGCCCCAGGCGCTACCGTAGAATCTCTACTGGTCTTGGATGCAACACTGGGTCAAAATGGTTTGCGACAGGCAGAAGTATTCGCAGAATCTGCAAAATTAAGCGGAGTAGTATTGACAAAGCTCGACGGTTCTGCTAAAGGTGGTGTTGCCCTAGCAGTAGTGCAGCAGCTTGGTCTGCCAATCCGCTTTATAGGAGTAGGGGAAAGCATCGAAGACTTGCGTCCGTTTTCTAGTTACGAATTTGTGGAAGCCCTACTCGATTTTAGATTTTAGATTTTAGATTGATGAGGCATTGGCCAGCCGCGCCCATTTTTGGGAGGCGGACACAGAGCTTCAAAATCTCAAATTATTAACCTCAAACTAGCATCGCAGGACTTGCGCCGATCGCCGCGAGCGATCGAGTGAAAACTAAATATCTAGAAACAATACCTTAGTTCTGTTATTGCTTGGTTGGGTTCAAACCGCCAGCCCAAACAAGCGTGTCAAATTAAGCTCAAATGTGTAGTATCAGTAGGCTGTCTGATTGCACTTTCTTCCCGATCTCCCTGGCGCCCCCCTGATAGTCGGGTGGGACAGGAAATGGTCAAAGTCCCCCTTCTTCTTAAGGGGAGCCGCTGCGGTCTTGGGCGGGTCCAAGTAGAGCCAGCAGCGTGGATTTAGGGGGTATCTAGACTCAGCTATAAACGAGATTTCTTAAGAATTTTAGACTTAAGTTGATACCAATGTCCTAGTGCCCAACTTACTCGATCGAACCAAACTACTTGCTCGAAAAAAAAACGGGTTTCTGTTCAAGTGGCCCGTAAGTCCTCAATCATTCCTCCCTCTAACATCGAAAATCACAAATTAAAAATGACTGCTGTGCCTTTGCCTCGCCCCTCACCTCAACCTGCTGACCGCCCTCCTGGTCGCAATTCCACCGACGCGACGCCAGTATTTGCCCTCAAAGAACTGGTGGCGCGCTTGCACCGATACCAGCACAACGTTCAAGATATGTTGGGTTCGCTGGGATTTGCCCTGCGCAGTTTTAACAATCTCAACCAATTTTTGGAGTTGGTGCCTTTAGTGGCGACTCGCGTTACTGACGCCGACGGGGGAGCTTTAGTGCTGTTCAAACCCAACGGTCAAGTCAGGTTCCAGCAGTTGCACTGTCAGGAAGGACGGCAGTGCCAAGATATGCGAAAAGCGCTAGAAATAGCCACCAGGCAAGCTACAGCAGGTGCGAGCGCTAATGCTGCATCTTATTCGGAAACCTCTGGGCAAACCTCTAGTCTCGACCTGCAAGTCGGTCGTTATTTGGGCCCGGATGTTCATTTGTTTGGGGCGCCAATTTTAGTCAAGAATTTGGAACGGGGACGGCTTTATGTTTTTAGCAGTGACCCGCAATATGTCTGGACTCCCAGCAGACAGAAATTAGTTCGGTTGGTGGCGGATCAAACGGCCGTGGCGATTTGCAAAGACGAACTTACTGTTAAGTTGGCTGAAAAAGACCGCTTAGACAGAGAGTTAGAAATCGGGGCGGAAATTCAATTGCGGCTGCAACCCCGCAGTTGTCCGAAAATTCCCGGCCTTGACGTAGCCGCCCGCTGCCAAACTGCTAGCAGAGTCGGCGGAGATTATTATGATTTTATTCCGGCTGACTATGACCCGATCGGCAAGGAAGATGAGGGGGAACACCCCCCATCCCTGATTAAAAATCTCAAGTCAAAAATCGACAAGGGCCGCTGGAGCATTGTGATTGGCGACGTGATGGGCAAAGGAGTGCCGGCTGGCCTTCTGATGACGATGACACGGGGTATGCTGCGGGCCGAGGTTTTGAACCGCCACTCGCCTGCGAGAATTTTGCAACATTTAAACAGGGTTATGCACGCGGATTTGGAAAATTCCCACCGTTTTGTGACTCTGTTTTATTCGGAGTATGACCCGAAAACTCGCGTTTTGTCTTACAGCAATGCTGCTCACCACCCGCCTTTGCTGTGGCAAGCTGCAACTAATACGATTCTTCAGCTTGATACTTTGGAGGGAATGTTAATTGGCCTGGATGCTGATTCTCAGTACCAAGAAGCCCAAATTCAATTGCAGCCAGGAGATACTATTATTTATTACACAGACGGATTTACTGATGCTGCTAATCAAAGGGGCGATCGGTTTGATGAGGATAACTTGACCTCGGCTTTTCAGTGGGCTTGTCAAAATTATCAGCACTCTGAAGAAATTTTGGATTATTTGTTCGATCGGGTTCACCAGTTTATCGGCATCGGCAATCGCAATGAAGATGACATGACACTGGTTGTACTTAGGCTAACACCTTTAGCAGGAGAAAATCACCATGATAGTTAATTTAATGCCGGAAATTACTGCTGGATTAATCAACTCGATTAATTGGCACGATTCTGCTCACGTGTTAGTTTTGAAATCTCATTTGAGTTCGACGGTGCTTTTGGGTCAAAGCTACGACATTTTTAGCAATTTCCAGAAAGCTTGGAACCATTTTGTTTCGACTGGTCAAATAGGAGCTTTTTTTATAGGTATTTTTGTGGGCTGGTTTATTAAAGGGATTATTCCTTAGAGTTCTTGTCGAAGCAGGAATCGGCAACGCATTTAAAAGGTTTGTAGCCACAAGTTAACTGTTTTCTGATGCAGCAAAAGTTTCACAATTTTGTAGTCAAGACTTCAGTTTTTTCCGATCAAAAGATGTATAAAAACTTTGTAGTCAAAACTTGAGTTTTTTCTTGCCGAATAGGGAATGGACGACTAAAGTGCTGGCTACAAACCGGAGGAAGGACTAAAGTCTTTGCTACAAATCGGTTTTTATAGACTTCGGCAACAGAGATATAATCTAGTTTTAGCTTGAGCAATGACAACACAACAAAAAACTTGGAGTCAAAGATTTGAATCGGCGCTGCACCCGGCGATCGCCCGATTCAATGCTAGTATTGGCTTCGATATTGAATTGATTGAGTACGACTTGACTGGTTCTGTCGCTCACGCTAAAATGCTGGCAAAAACGGGGATTATTTCCGCAGCAGAAGGCGAACAGTTAGTCAATGGTTTGGAACAGATCCGATCCGAATACCGCCAAGGACTTTTTGTTCCGGGAGTTGAGGCAGAAGACGTTCACTTCGCTGTAGAGAAGCGGCTGACGGATATCGTGGGAGATGCGGGGAAAAAGCTGCACACGGCCCGATCGCGCAACGATCAAGCAGGTACCGACACTCGGTTGTATTTGCGCGATCGCATCGCAGAAATTCGCGAGCAATTGCGGGAATTTCAAGGGGTTTTGCTCGATATTGCCGATCGTAACGTGGAAACTTTAATCCCCGGTTACACTCATTTGCAGCGCGCTCAGCCGATCAGTTTAGCTCATTACCTGTTAGCTTATTTTGAAATGACAGATCGCGATTGGGAACGTCTCGGCGATATCTGCAAGCGGGTTAATGTTTCGCCTTTAGGTTGCGGCGCGCTGGCGGGGACGACTTTCCCGATCGACCGAAATTATACGGCAGAACTCTTGCAATTTGACAAAGTTTATGCTAATAGCTTAGATGGAGTGAGCGATAGAGATTTTGCCATCGAATTTCTCGCTGCTGCCAGCTTGATTATGGTACACCTGAGCCGCTTGTCAGAAGAAATGATTTTGTGGTCTTCTCACGAATTTGGATTTATTACGCTCAAAGATAGCTGCGCTACTGGTTCTAGCATCATGCCCCAGAAAAAAAATCCCGACGTGCCGGAGTTGGTGCGGGGCAAAGCGGGGCGGGTGTTCGGTAACTTGCAAGCCTTGTTGGTAGTAGTGAAGGGACTTCCTTTGGCCTACAACAAAGATTTGCAAGAAGATAAAGAAGCTTTGTTTGATACCGTGAGAACGGTACAGGGTTGCTTGGAAGCAATGACGATTTTGCTGCGGGAAGGAATCGCGTTTAATGGCGATCGCCTCGCCGCGGCAGTTACGGAAGACTTTTCTAACGCTACAGACGTAGCCGACTACTTGGCCGCCAAAGGCGTTCCCTTCCGCGAAGCTTACAACCTAGTCGGCAAAGTCGTCAAAACTTGCCTCTCGGGGGGCAAACTCCTCAAAGATTTGACACTTGAGGAGTGGAAAGATTTGCACCCTGCGTTTGAGACAGACATTTACAGCGCGATCGCACCTCAGCAAGTGGTGGCGGCTCGCAATAGTTACGGGGGTACCGGGTTTGAACAAGTGAGAAAATCACTTATCGCTGCGCGCGATCGGATCGCCTAAACATCGTTGAATTATTGGACAAATTCCGGGTGGCTATCTCTCCTTAAAACGATCGTGTTTTCCACTCTGGTTCTAAGTTCGGCAGATAGCCTCAGCAATTAATCTTCAGCAGCAGCCATGTCTTTGTCTCTGCCGCCACCGCTCATGGCGCCCATGCCACCGCCGTTGCCACCGTCAAATCGCCTTCTCTTGTTGGAGAACATATCTTGATTTCTCCGCTTGCGAAACTTGCGAGCGTATGCTTGATTTCGTTGTGCCTTCTCTTTCTTGAGATTGCGGCGCTTAGCCATTCTGACCTCACTAATAAACATTGACAGTCCCCGGGCTTTCACGCCCGGGGATTCTTAAGGTTGACACTCTGTGCACTCTTGGTGACGGAGATTCTTGGTTCAGCGAAGTCACTTGCTTGCGACTGGATTTCTCCAGCCTAAGTAGAGGTGTTTTCTCCCCAAGCGTAAATTCCGGTATGTCCTACCGTACTCGATCAGTTCTCTTTATGTAGTTAGGTTTTGTTCAAATTTAGCTTTCCTAAACCGCAACACCGTTAGGTGTGACTACGCACTCAACTAATCCAGTTAAGTTTTTACGTTGTCTAGTTATACTCAATTTTAGACCGATGACGATCATAGCACACCCGGCACAAGACCCCGAAAAAAGAACACGGGGATTCAAGTCGCTGGGAATCCGGGCCCGATGGGAGGCAATGTTTTCGATCTTCCAGAATATTTCTATAAACTCTTGACAAATACGACAAATGACTATAAAACCCGGTGACGTAGCTCCTGTCTTCAGCCTGCCCGACGCGCAAGGCAATGTCGTCAGCCTTGCAGATTTTCGAGGGCGACGAGTTGTACTTTACTTTTACCCTCGGGACAATACCCCTGGCTGTACCAAAGAAGCTTGCGGCTTTCGCGACATTTACTCACACTACGAGTCGCGCAATATTGCAGTCCTCGGCGTCAGCACAGACGGGGCCGGGTCCCACGCCAAGTTTGCAGCTAAATATCAACTGCCTTTTCCCTTGCTGTGCGACTCAAACGCCGAAGTTGCTACCGCCTACGGCTGTTACGGACTCAAAAAGTTTATGGGAAAAGAATTTATGGGAATTACTCGATCGAGCTTCGCGATCGACCCTGATGGTAGGATTGAAAAGGTTTATCGGAAAGTCAAAGCAGAAACTCACGCAGCCGAGATATTAGCAGACTTGCCAGACCTCTCGCCTGAATTAAAAATTAAAAATTAAGACTTTTGAGCTGCCAGCTAACAAACCTGAAATTACTTTCCCCTAAACAAGCTTTTAAGTTTATGCGTCGATTGTGGCAAATTGGACAAACTGTGCTGGGGCTGATTTTTCGACATCCCATCACTGGTACTGCCGTGATTCCGGTATTGCCTGACGGACGAATTGTGTTAATTCGCCGCCGCGACAACGGTCGCTGGGCACTGCCGGGAGGTATGGTGGATTGGGGAGAAGATATTCCCACAACAGTGCGGCGGGAATTAGCAGAGGAAACAGGACTCGATTTAGTCAAAATCCGCCGCTTGGTGGGTGTTTATTCGGCGGCAGATCGAGACCCTCGCCTGCACTCGATTTGTATCGTGGTGGCAGCAGAGGTAGATGGAAAGATGCAAGTTCAGGATACGCTTGAAGTCAGCGAGGTTGAGGCTTTTTTGCCCGCATCGCTGCCGGAGGGCGAGCTCAGCCACGATAACGACCAACACTTACAGGACTATTTTCAAGGCCTGACAACTTTGGCGTAAACCGGCGGGGCATCCAAATTTGAGAAAAGTCGGAAATTACCTCGCCGTCAAAAGTTTTCTGTTATGACTGTGAAATTAATTTTCACTGTTTTCCTACTTTTATTTACAAACTCTGAACATTAAATTAATCATCTTTTTATTACTGAATATTTAACCGGATGTACTCATCGCTACGCAATTCTCGGGTCAAACTCTCTGTAGGGCAAATCTTCTGGCACGAAGTCGGTCAAGGCCCTAATTTAGTATTTTTGCACGGTTCTTGGCAGGACAGCAGTCAGTGGCTGAGGACGATCGAACATTTGAGCCCCTACTACCAATGCTTCGCACTGGATTTGCTGGGGTTTGGCGACTCGGAACGCCCGAATCTTAATTATTCGATCGACCTGGAAGTAGAATGTCTCGCCCAATACCTCGATACTTTGAAGCTGCGACAGGTTTATTTAATCGGTCACTCTGTGGGCGGCTGGGTGGCTGCCAGCTACGCTATCAAATATCCCGATCGAGTTCAGGGTTTGGTGTTGGTGGCCCCAGAAGGCGTCAAGGTCGGCCATCGGCGGGGGCGGTGGCAGACGGCTAGCTGGCTGATCGGCCAACCACCCCTCGCTTTCTGGTTGCTGCGATCGATCTATCCAATTGCTAAGTTGCTGGGCCGCCAAAACAAGATTGACAGGCTGTTAAAGTTCAGACAGCAGTTGATGCAGTCCCCAGTTGCCGTGCAGTTGCTGTTCCGGCGGCGGCGGGCTGAAATTACAGCGGAATTAGTTGATGAGAATTTGCCTTTGCTGAAAGCGCCTGTTTTGCTGTTACACGGTTCTGAAGATACCCCCGCAGCTTCGTCTCTATGTCAATCCTATGCTGCTCTGGCTCCTAATGCCGAACTGCAATTAGTCAGTCCGGGGGAGAGCAATTTGCCGCAGGAAGTCCCGGAACTTGTTGCTAAGTATATTCGCGAGTTTGCTAAGTGAATTGGTAATTGGTAATTGGTAATTGGTAACAGTCAACAATCAACACTCAACAGGCTAATTCCCCAAAAAATGGCTTCGGGTGCGACAATTACTGCGGAAGCCGTATCGGGAAAAGCTGAGGCGAGATATTGCAGTAACAAAGTTCGATCGCCCCCCGTGAGTGCAATTTTGCTATTAGGAAACAAACACCGCCAATCTTCAATAAAATCCCTAACTCCTGCCACCGTCGCATACACAACTCCGCTTTGAATTGCCCCAGCAGTATCGGTAGCCCAGCGGTGCGGCAGATTTTCTGGTAAGCTGATTAAGGGTAATGCAGCGGTTTTTTTGCCTAGCGACGATAACTGCAAACCCAAACCCGGTAAGATGGCGCCCCCAACTAAATACCTATTGACATCAGCCCCAGTAAATGTTAAAGCTGTACCAGCATCTATAAGTAAAACTGGCCAACCCAATTGGTTGCCAGCACCGAGTAAAGCCAAAGCTCTGTCAATTCCTAGGGTAGGATAGAGTCCCCCGATCGGCAACTGGTCTAAAGTAATAATTCGGACATCAGGATAACTCTGCCAAATAGCTGTTTGTTGGGGAACAACTGAGGCTAAAACTAGAGGCAGGGGAACTAAAGAAAGTGTGTGAGGACTAGAAAAAGCGGGAGTAGCAGGAAGACAAGGGAGATTTTGAGAAGATATTTCCTCGATCGACCTCCTTACTGTTTGTACCAAATATTCGACCTTTTGGGCTTCGGAGAGCCGGGAAACAGCATCAGCTTTGAGATGCTCTGTATCCCATGTTTTCTCCAGAGTTTTACCCGCAAATAATCCCCAGTGCAGGCGCGAATTCCCGATCGCCAAAGCTATTTTAATTTGACCTTTACCTGTCAATTCAGAGGTAAGGTTCTCGGTGCAATCTTGCGGGCGAAAATTGTCAGCAATTGATTTTTCCATGATGCTCGAACGCGCAAATATTGAACTAAAGATAGATGTTAGATTAATTTTATTCGCTTAATCGCGCGGTTAACTCTATTTGACATCTGACCAAGTTCAATGGGGCGCGCCAATTAGTATTGTAGGCTGCAGAGCGCATACTTTATATTTATAAATATTTGTAAAGCAAATAATTGCTATGCTCTGGCTGCATCCTTTATAATGTCTTAAGATATTCCAAAAGTCCTGGTAGCTGCGATCGGACTCTTGGCGGGGTAAGCACAAATCTAAAAAACCAGGATCGATCAAAATACTGTACCAATGCTGAGTAAATATGTCTTTAAAAATACAAGAACACGAAAACCCCTCGCCGAGATTAACTTCGCGGTTGCCTGAACCTGAAAAGTGGATGCAGGAAGAAAGTCTTTCGCAGCCAGAAGTAGACAAACAAAAAGCCCTAATCGTGCAGATGCAGCAGCAAGTTCAGTTATCAAACTTGCTGAACCAAATTAATAACGAAATTCGCAGTACACTTGACATAGAAGAAATTTTGACATCGGCCTGCCGATTGCTGGGGCAAGCGCTACAGTCCAGCCGCGCGAGCATTTTAGTCAAAGAATCAAATACAGAAAAAACTTTAGTCACGCGGGGAGAGTACAACGCGGGGGACTATCCGATCCAACTGGGCATGAAAGTACCGATAACTGACAACCCGCATTTGGCTGCAGTCGTGTCTCAGCAAGAGTCGCTAGCAGTGACAAAGTTTCTCGATTTTCCGGGATTGAACCCACAAACCCGAAAGATTGCCGAAGCTTTGGAGATTAAGTCAATGCTGGCAGTAGCTACTCGCTATCAAGGTGAAGTGAATGGCATAATTGGCTTGCATCAGTGCGATCGCGAACGGGAATGGACTGATTGGGAACGGCAGCTTTTAGAAGGGGTAGCATCGCAATTGGCAATCGCGATCAATCAAGCCAAACTCTACAGCAAAACGCGCCGCCAAGCTGAACGAGAATCGCTGCTGCGGCTGATCGGCAACCAAATTCGCAGTACCCTGGATCTGGGAACTATCCTGGAAACAGCGGTGAGGGAAGTGCGCCAACTGTTGCAGTGCGATCGAGTAATTATGTACCAGTTTCAAGACAATTGGCAGGGAAAAGTTGTTGTTGAAAACATGACGGTTCCTTGGCCTTCAATTTTAGGAGATATGGGGGCGGATAAGTGTTTCCGGGGAGATTACGCCGATCTTTACCAGCAAGGGCGAGTCAAAGCAATTAATGATATTTTTAATGCCGGTTTAGAGCCTTGCCACGTTAATTTCTTAGACAGTTTGCAGGTAAAAGCTAATTTGATCGTGCCGATCGTTACCGCGCGAACAGAAGAAAATTACCCCGACACAGCCGGAAGCTATAATCCTAAATTTCCCGGTCAACTGTGGGGTTTGCTGATTGCTCACGAGTGCGGGGATACTCGCAACTGGCAGCGGCAAGAAATGGAGTTGCTGTCGCAGCTAGCAGACCAAATGGCGATCGCCATTCAGCAAGCAGAACTTTACAGCAAAGTCCGAGAAGCTGCGGTCAAATCTCAAGCTCAAACCCAGCAATTGCAAGCAGCGTTAGAAGAATTGCGATCGACACAGCAGCAATTGATTCAAAGCGAAAAAATGTCCGGTTTGGGGCAAATGGTAGCGGGAATTGCTCACGAAATTAACAACGCCAACAATTTCATCCACGCTAACTTGTTTCACGCTCAAGAATATTTTAAAGTCTTGAACGAAGCTCTAGAACTGACCGGGAATGCCTGCCCGGAAGCAGCGGCAGCACTTGTCAAAATAAATGAAGAACTCGAACTGGATTACATTCGAGAAGACTTTGGCAGCTTGCTCAAGTCTATGCGGGAAGGCAGCGGGAGGATTCGCTCGATCGTGATGACGCTGCGAAATTTTTCTCGTTTAGACCACGCTGAATTACAACCAGTAGATTTGAATGAAGGTTTAGAAAGCAGTTTTTTGATGCTGCAAAATAAGCTAAAAACCAATATCAAAATCGACAAACAATACGGCAGTTTGCCGCCCGTCAAATGTCATGCCAGTCAAATCAACCAAGTATTTTATAATTTGATTGACAATGCTTTAGATGCGCTCCAGTCAACGAGCAAACCGGGGGAATTAACCATCCGCAGTTGGCAAAGGGAGCCGGACTGGGTAACAATCTCTGTGCGCGATACGGGAACTGGCATTCCTGCAGAAATTCAAGACAAGATTTTTGACCCGTTTTTTACTACTAAACCTGTGGGGAAAGGCACTGGTTTGGGACTTTCTGTGTGCTATCAGGTAATTGTTCAAGCTCACGGCGGCAAGCTGAGCTGCATCAGTCAGGTGGGCGAAGGAACTGAGTTTATTGTAGAGTTGCCGCTGACAAATCAGAGGGTAAGTGCATAATTCCTGCTTTAGTCAGATTAATGACCAATGCTTCATGCCTGCAGATTTGTAAGTAGTTAACTGGACTTGATATTAATTGTCAATTTGCTGCTGATAAGCATGATATACAGCCTCTAAAAAGACATTAGCATCAACTTTGGTCGGCAGTTTTTCCAAACTAATGATTTGTTTAACCTGACTAGCCAGTTGTTTGCTCAATTCATTTCGGGCATTTGGTATCATAGCTTCGCGCCGCTGCAAATACTCTCGAATTACAGCAAAATCTTCTGGCAGCAAGCTGGAAATATCGGCCTCTATCAGCAATTTTTTTGCTAGGGAACGAGCCGGTGTTGATACTTTCAATGCAGCAGATTTCACAGGTTGTTCTTCTTGAATTACCAGGGTGCCTCCTACCAAATCTCCTAAACGTTTTTCCCGCTGGTTGAACACGATCAAAAATACACCTATAAAAAATAAGTCGTCAAAAGGCCGCAGCAAAGCCCGTAATGTTGATTGTTGAAGCCTGACTGGACGGCCGTCATCTCGAATTACTCGGATTTTGACATAACGCTTGCCTGGTGTTTGACCAGACCACGCTGTTTCAAAAAATACAAAGTAACCTACATAAATGAAAAAACCAATTAATGCCTGAACTGCTATCAACCAGAGTTCTAAGCCATTGGTACTTCCTAGCAACTTTGCGATCGCCTCAAGGAAAAATGAATTAAATATCAGTACACCTATTAGAAACAGTATTAGAATCAAACCAAAAATGATATAGTCGATCAGCAATGCGTAGGCGCGGTTGCCAATTCCCGCTAAGGTAAATTCGAGTTCAACACTTTCTGGAGTGTGGAGAGTAAATCGATTAAAAAGTCGCATAAATTTGAGCAAATTTTGTGTTTTGACTTAGGCTTAATTAGCGATCGCGCATTTTCAAACCCAAACCTTCTTTGCGGCTGCGGAGGTCGTAGTAGATAATGGCTTTCATAGCCTGCCAAAAAGGAGTCACAAGTGCACCGCTGCCAAAGCTCAAGGGCAAAATCAGAAGATAATAAACTAAGTAAAATAGACCCGTTTCTGCGCCCAAAAGTGGAGTTAAAACAAGTTGAACGATCACACTAAGTATCTGCACAACAATCGTGATCGGGAGTGAAACCAAAATGCCCACAAAAACTATCCATTGAATGCGTCCGACCGACCCCTTAGTTAACTGCCAACTGCGACTGATTGCTGAACTAGCGTCTATATTATTTTCGATCGCCAGCGGCAGCTCAACAATCAGCAAGCGAGAGAAAAGCCGGATACAGATAATGAAGAAAGCAATGACCGCAACTGCTACCAGCAAAACTGCAACAATTGAGGAATTTTGCCCAAAAATAGCAGCAACCCCCACTCCCAAAATTATCATAGCGATCGTACCTGCCAAGTATACCCCAAGGAAAATTAGAGATGTCAAAACACCCGCCCATAAAAAACTCCACATCCGAGGATTGACCTCAAGACGAGCATCACTGACAGTCTCTGGCTTTTCCCTAACTTCACCGAAAGCCAGACGAGAAATGAGCGCTGAAATCGCAGAATATTTAGCCCAACCGTAAATCGGAACTAACAACCACAGATAAGCTACGAATGCCAAACCAAAATATGGCTTAAAATGGTCGCGGTAAATCCGTAAACTAGCACTAACAACATTACCGACGCTCAAGGGGCCTGTTTGTCCAGAAGAACTAAGATTTTTTTTAGGCATGACTGGATGGGTATAATTCTGTGAGGCGGAAAATTTACAACTATCTTAAGCTATATCTAATAGAACTTAGAGAAAACTTTATGAATATTAAACGTTGGATCGCGCGGAGAGAACCGAACTGGAAACGGTTAGACACTCTTTTACAGCAAGTAGAAAAAAAGGGGCTAAAGTCCCTACCTGCGTCTGAAATCACGGAATTAGCCAGTTTGTACCGTTCTGTTTCGGCGGATTTGGCTAGGGCTAGGACAAACGAAGTAGGTAATATTTTGTTACAAGATTTGCAAAGCTTAACTTCTCGTGGCTACACCCAAATTTACCAAGGTTCCCGCCGCCAAGATTGGGAGGCTGTAGTGGAGTTTGGCCGCTGGGGTTTTCCTGCTACTGTACAGCAAACGTTTGGTTATACGGCAACTGCGACGGGTATTTTTTTAGTAATGGCGTTGATTGCTTGGTGGTTTGCTTGGCAAGATCCGACATTTTTGTCCCTAGTAGTTCCTGGAGACTTGATTAAAACGGTGCGCGATGACGGGAAATTGTGGATGGGTTCAATTGTGGGAGTGGAACCTTTAGCTTCTAGCAGTATTATGACTAACAATCTATCGGTATGCTTTGCGGCTGTTGGGGGAGGGATTGTTTTCGGTCTTTACACTGTTTATATTATGGCACTTAATGGAGTGATGATCGGCGTGATCGCCAGTTTAGTAGCTCAGCACAATTTAGCTTATCCTTTTTGGGCGTTTGTATTTCCTCACGGTTCCCTGGAATTGCCGGCTATTTTTTTAGCTGGCGGCGCTGGTTTAATCATCGCCCGCGCCATCTTTTTTCCTGGCAAATACCGCCGTGCTGATGCGATGAAATTTTACGGTACTCAAGCTGCACAATTGGTATTTGGAATTGTGCCGATGCTGGTAATTGCTGGTACGATCGAGGGTTTTTTCTCGCCAAATCCGGCAATTCCCGATCCGTTGAAGTATTTGGCTGGGATCGGGTTGTTTGCACTGTTGGTGATGTATTGCAGTAAAAGGCGATCGGCTGAAATTCCTAGATAATTCGGATCTTGAAATCGGGCAACCACCGGGGAATTGCCCCTACCTATATCGAGCCAAGTAACTAATTAAAATCATGACTCTTACTAACATCCGCTTTCCCGAAGACAATCCGTTTGCTCGAATCAAGCTTCGGCATATATTTGGATGGTTGTTGTTATGCAGTATAGCCATTGGATTTCAACTAGCAATTATTAGTTCTATATGGGGGATAAGGTTGGACAACACAGAACCATTCGTTAATGCGCTCTTGGGAGCTTATGTATTAATTCTGTCGCTAAGTTTGTTCTGGCGAGAATGCAGGCTAGCGGGAATTGAAATTAAATATCTCATTGGTAAAGTTCCCGATCGCTACCAATGGTTGCCATTCGTAGGTCTGGCGATCGCTAGCGTGGTTTTTTCAATAGGTGTATTCCGAATATTTTATTATCCTTTGTCTTTTATTGTACCTTCCTTTGTTGAACGAATACTGACTGAAAACAGAAATAGCAGGATTTTAATAGCAGCTTCAAAATCATTCTCACCAGCGCTTTACTACTTAAAATTTGCCTTGAATCAGCTAATAGATCCTGTATTTACGGCGTTTTTTTTGATAAGTATTCCGCTACACAGATGGGCAGCCAAATGGGGAAATATTACAGCAATAATAGCTATATGTTTGCTGTTGGGAACTTGGGCGTATCAGAATTTGACAACGATTATAATTGGTCTATTGATTTCCGCAATTTTATATGTAAAAACCCGCAGCTTACTTGTAGTAATAATTTTTAGAATCTTGCGAAATATTAGTTTTACAATTTGGGATTTGTCAGAGACAATATTTTTTAACACTCAAACAGCAAACATTCTAGATACATTTCGCTCTCAAGTACAGCTAGGTGTCTTGTTTTTTGCTTTGTCAGCCCCTTGGGTAATCGGTTTCATCTATAAAAACTGGTCTGTTCTCAAAGGACCTTTACCTTACTTTGCGAATGCTTCCGAAGCTGAGAAAATCAAAGCTGATTCCGAGACTTAAGTTGCAGATATCGGTTAACCAATTGCTCGCTAATTTGATTGGCTGGTGCATCCAAAACCAAAACTCCTTTTTGTTTCAACTCTGCAAAAGCTACCTGACGCTGTGCTAGTAAATCTAAAGCTACAGCACGATTATAAGCAGGTGTAATTTCCACGGTGGAAGTGTGAGCGATTTGGTCAACTAGAGGGTCGCGCAAAGTTACGCAAAAAGGCAAATAACGAGGTGTTAAGCGCGCTAATGCCGAAAGCATTTCTGTAGAGGCTGTGACATCTACTAAATCAGTAATTAGCACTACTAATGCACGGCGAGTTTGTTGACTTACTAATTTAGTTACAGCACCAACATAGTCTGGTTCTAACAAAACTGGCTGAATTGGCGCAAGGCGTTCAATCAATTTAGATAGTTGATGTTGACCCCTTTCTGGGGGTATCCAAGTGGTGATTTCCCGATCGAACACACCGACTCCCACGCGATCGCCCCGATTTAGTCCAGCCAAGGCTAAAGACAGCGCTGCATTCACTCCCCAGTCAAAACGCTTCAAACCCTGCACTCGCGCCGTCATCAGCCGTCCCCTGTCGAGTAAAATAATCAAAGTTTGCTCTTTTTCTGGTTCTAAAACTCTGATTAAAGGGCGCGATCGCCTCGCAGTAGCTTTCCAATCAATCAAGCGAGGATCGTCACCAATACCGTATTCCCGCAGTTCGGCAAATTCAGTTCCCATGCCGAGTTTTTGTAACCGCCGCATTGTGCCAGTATTTTCCAATGTTAGCCGAATAGAGAGTTCTTTCAACATCACTAAATCGGGATAAACCGCAACTTTTTCACTAGCAGGTATTGTCCAGTTGTTCCATGCTAAACCCCAATTTCCCAACTGCCGCACCTGAATATCTCCCCACTTATATTTTCCGCGATTTTGCGGGCGGATTGTATAAGTTAATTCTTCCTCGCTGTTAGGATTGAGGGAGGCTTCCAGCATCGGTTGAGAGACATCAAACTCTAGCGGATAGGAGTCGCACAGCCGAATTTTAGCTGTTTGATTTGCCGATCGCACTGACAGTAAAACCGGATTGTCTCGCCCGATTGAAAGTCTCTGCAACGGATGGCGTGTCACTTCCACCCGATGAGATTTGACGCGCAGTGCGTCGGTAACAGCTAAACCTACAATTAAACAGTCAAATAGCAAAGTGCCGATAATACTTGTCTGCTGATTTACAAGCATAGCAAGCAAAAGGGCGATCGGAATTGCGATCGCTAACAGGAAATAAAGGCGAATAGCAGGAATCATTACAATTTCTGATTAAGATACTGGTGTACACAATTCAACGAGAGTTCCGTCTGGACATCTAACATAGGAAACAATCTGACCCCAAGGTTTTTTGAGAGGTGCTTTTAACTCTAATGCACCTGCTGCGATCGCTTGTTGATGTGCCATTTCTACTGAATCAGTGGTAAGTGCTATTTCAACACCCAAAGGTTTATCCGATGAATCAGCCGAAATATAACCATTTGGGAAATTTGACGCGCCTAGAGAATGTGTAGCAAAAGATAAAGTTGTTTCCCCAGTGTCAAGCTCACCATAATCTCCTGATTCATCAATGAACTTCTTTTTGAACCCAAAAGCCATTTCAAAAAAAGTCAATGAACTTAGTACGTCAGCAACGTAAATAATTGTATATCCGAATTTCATTTGCTTTCTCCCTTTACATGATTTGCAAGTAGGTTACGTCGTTCATCAGTATAATTCCACCAAGGCTTAGCTGGTTCGCCATTGAGGAATCTTTTGACAGAAATGAGAGCGTCAAGTACACATGGATCGTGGCGATGTCCCATGACATTAGCAAGTTCGTGAAAGACTTCTAAGGGCGATCGCGTTTTAAGTTGATCTGGTTGCTCAATACCAATGCTTCGCAAATCCGCACTAATTGATTTCCCAATGTTTGGAAGGTCTTCAAGCTTCTTGACTTCGTTTAGAGACTTCTTCATAGTTTTGGTGTGGTATTTTTGAACTCAATTCCTACAATACTTGCGTAATAAAGATTTTTTGTTATGAATTCGATTCCTCCAAACGAAACGTAAACATAACATGATCGCTCGGTGTTTCTGGATTACCAACAGCCGAATACAGATTCATCGCTGCTGTATTTTCGCGATCGGTAAGCACCCAAGCTTCTGTACAACCCAACTCACGAGCGACCTCAAATACTGCATTCATCAAACGCTTCCCCAAACCTTGCCGACGATGAGTTTCTGCTACGCTAACCTCGTTAATCCACAGTTCGGGACGTGCCTTGTCGGGATGAACATAATGAACTGCTGAGACAAAGCCGACAACTCGATCGTCATCGATTGCAACAGCCAGATGGTGGCGCGAGTCTGTCAAAAATTCTTCAGTACGTGGGATATCGATCGAGTTGTCAAAGACATCTGGATCGACATTCTTGAGAATATCTACATCATTACGATCCAGAATTTTGATTGCGATCGTCATAGTTATATTTCAGTTTACCTCGGTACAGCGACTTGTTTTAATACCGAAGCAATTACCGCATCAATTTGCAAGCCATCTAACAGCGATTCTGGTTTGAGAATCAAACGGTGACGCAAAAGCGGCAGTGCGATCGCCTTCACATCATCAGGAGTAGTATAATCCCTGCCGGCCAGCCAAGCGTGAGCTTTACTACTTTGCAACCAAGCTACTGCCGCTCGCGGAGAAGCACCCAATGCCAAATCGGGATGTTTGCGCGTATTGTGCACCAAAGCTAGCACGTAATCGAGCACTTTTTCTTCTACTTTGACTGTTTGTACAGCTTGACGGGCGCTAATTATTTGCTCTACCGTTGCTACAGATTTGATCCGAGCTAAATCGATGCGTTTGGCGCGAAATCCTGCCTCTGCGTTCAGCAACATTTGCTTTTCTGCCGCTGCATCGGGATAGTCAACCACAAGTTTAAATAAAAATCGGTCTAACTGAGCTTCTGGTAGCGGATAAGTGCCTTCAAATTCTAGGGAATTTTGAGTGGCGATCGTCCAAAACAATTCTGGCAGAGCTAAAGTTTCACCGTCTAAAGTTACCTGCTGTTCTTCCATTGCTTCGAGCAGTGCTGACTGGGTTTTCGGAGGCGTGCGATTAATTTCATCTGCCAGCAAAATCTCAGTAAAAACCGGGCCTTTTTTCAGGGTAAAACTGTGGTTATTAAAATCAAAAATATTTGTTCCCAAGATATCCGACGGCAAAATATCCGGCGTTAGTTGAATGCGGCGAAAATCTGCTTGAATCAACTTGGCGATCGCTTTTACAAGTAGAGTTTTCCCGGTTCCAGGCACTCCCTCAATAATCACGTGGCCTCCGCTCAAAAGAGCCACTAGCAACTGCTGTACTGTAGAAGATTGACCCACAACTATTTTGTCGAGGGCTTGGCTGAGGCGTTTAAAAATAGAGTTTGTTTCGCTCATTTGAGATTTTTCCTATCAGAGGGGAGATGTTGGCGGATCTGCTCCCATTTACCCAACCAGGCTAGCAAATCTGTATCGCTGATTCGGCGTTTATGAGATGGCGATCGCAGCAATTCTGACAATTCTGCCGCTTTTCGCCCTGTTTGCTCCACCCAAGCATTTGTGAGGGTTTCACTTTCCAGCGATGCCTGTCCCAATAATAAGGCTTTTTGCAGTTGTAACTGTTCTGCTTTTCCGATAGTTTCTACCGCAAAATCAGTGCTGTTTGCTTTTTCCAAGACACCAGCTAATGCTTGAATATAAGCTTCGCTATTGTCAACCGCAGGCGCTGATAGAGTTACAGGCTGTCCCAACCTGTTCCACCCGGCAAAAATAGCAATGATTAAAATAATTGTACCCTGGATAAAAACTGGAAATAGAGGAGTTTTGGCTAAATAAGTGAATAAATTTCCCTGGTATTCGCGTTCAATAATTTCTGGATCTTTGTAGCCGTGAATGTATTCGTCTACCCAGACTTTATTTAGAGTTTTACTCGTTTCCTGGGTTTGTCGATAGCTCGGATTTTGGATAAAATTCACTGCTATAGCCTGCTGGGTGCCTTCGATTTCTTGTTCTCCACCTTCTAATTGAGTAACCAGCCCTGATAAAAATTCATAATTACCTGGAAAATCCTGATAAGCGTTAGCAGCTAGATAGGGTGCGGCGGCAAAATAAACTATTCCCTTTCCCAGTGGTTTTTCCCAAACAATTGCGCCAAAGCGATCGCCTAATATTTGTTTTTTGTCGCTAGATCTCCGCCCTGTGTCAATCTTGATTTCTCCGGCTGAAGCTGGATGCAAGCTACTAAAAGGAGCTGCTGTTACCGGTGCGCGAACTCCCAAAATTACCAAAGTATTGCCCTGTTCCACCCACTTTTTTTCTGTATCAGGAACATCTTCTGGTATCAATTTACTATAGATACGTAAAAGTGTACTGGGCGGTTTTGCATCTTGGTTTTTAGCAAAGTCTTCAAAAGGTTTTTGCCAGCGCTGAACCTCGGTTCCCCGTTTTGACATAAAAGCATACCATGCTCCGTAGCCGTCCGGGCCTCTATTATAAGTCGAACCGCTGGTTATTTTGTTGTTAGCCGGAGCAAATAGCAGGGTAATGATAATTATTGCCGTAACGGCGATCGCTCCCAACAACCACAACCTATTTTTTGATAAGTTCATCGATCGTTACGTAAGTAAGTACAAATAAATATAACATGAGGGCGGGTTTTGAATGAATCAACTCACTCCTGGTATAGAACCCATGTGACATCTTGAGGGCGATCGTCAATCACATTACGGATCGGCAATAAACTTGGTGTTTTACCGATCGCATTTTTAATGGAATCAGATTTAACTTACGCCCGAACCTCAATGTTCAGGAATTCCCAACTGGGTTATGCTTATAGAGAGATTTTTTTGAGTATTTTTACTCACTATCCTCTCTCCAGATTCACTTTTGTCCGCTGCCCGTTTGGGGGTGTGGAATCTGGGATTTAAGCTCTCCTCTACAGATGTGGAAAACCCGCTTTTTATAGGGCTGAAAAAAAGATCGCACTTTTTCCGGATAAAACTTATTGATGATGAAAGTTAAACATCTATATGTAAATAGGTGTAAGTAGGTGTAAGTAGGTTTAATTATTTACACTCAACATTTAATCAGGGGCAATAATACCTTCAGATGCTTATTGGGCAAGCCTTTTTACTTGATTTACATGCAGGTATGAGGAAATTTTTCTTGCAGTGACAGATCGCTACAAGAAAGCCCAACCTCTGTTTTTCTGTCACTTCTAATCCTTAATTATTCATCATCAAAGGAGAAGCTATGGCTACTTCATTCACTGGTTCTTTGGGTACAACCACTAATTACAGCAGCATCAGCGAGCTAATTGCACAATGGCCTACTGCCGCCCAGAATCAAGGCATCCAACTGTCTGGGATAGCTTTTGATGGCTTTGAAACGAACTACACTAACCCTACTCCCATCAGCAACCTCACGTTAGCAACGAACGAAACCCCTAAAAGCGGGTTGAGCTACGGCGGTACCGGTGGTATTGGTGTCTACGGCTCTTATAGTGGTTGGTTTACCGATGTCAATAAATTGCGGGCGGAAATCAACTATGACCCCAACACCAATCTATCTCAAGTGCTGAAGGTGAAATGGGCAGATAACAAAGACATCACTAGCGCCACGATCGGCCTGAGTGGATTACTTCCCAAATCAAGTTCTACAGTGAACGATCAAGGCGATGAAGTTGGTTTGCTGCAACTCTTTAATGATGGGGCGCCGGTATCGGCCAGCAATTTTACGATCACTCGCCTCAGCGCTCCTGCCACTCCAAAACCGCTCGGTGTGTCTTCAGATGGAGTGACTTTCACTGGCGATAGTATCGATGGCAATTTCACATTCCAGATAGTAGGAGACTCTCTCACCGGCGTTACTTTTGACGAACTGCGGTTCTCCGCCAAAGGCTACACGAACCCCACCGCTGCCTACCTCAGCACCTCCCCCAAAAGCGATAGTTCCGACTACCTAGTGCGGAGTATTCAATATCAAGGCATTGATGTGACGCCGACGCCGACGCCGACGCCAACTCCGACGCCAACTCCGACGCCAACTCCGGCGACGTCTACAAGTCTCTTCCAGTTCGCCCAACCAAACTACACGGTGGCTGAAGGCGGCGCGGCTACGATTAACGTTACTCGCACCGGTGGCACGGAGGCTGCATCGATTAACTACCAGACTCTTGACGGTTCGGCAAGTTCAGCAGGCACAGCAGCGGATTACACTTCGGCGGCGGGGGTGTTGAATTTTGCTGCGGGGCAAACTACCGCTAGTTTCACCGTGCCGACTTTGACTGATGCGATTTCGGAATCGGCGGAAACGGTGAATTTGGTGCTCTTCGGTGGCAATGTCAGTAATCCGTCAATTTTGACGATTAATGATGTGGTGTCAACAACTGTGGCGCCAACTCCGACTCCGACGTCTCCAAGTCTTTTCCAGTTCGCCCAACCAAATTACACGGTGGCTGAAGGCAGCCCGGCGACGATTAACGTTACTCGCACCGGTGGCACGGCGGCTGCATCGATTAGCTACCAGACTCTTGACGGTTCGGCAAGTTCAGGCACTGCTGCAGATTACACTTCGGTGACGGGGGTGTTGAATTTTGCTGCGGGGCAAACTACCGCTAGTTTCACCGTGCCGACTTTGACTGATGCGATTTCGGAA